>NZ_JBXEJO010000028.1:0-103601 GCF_056837965.1 Bradyrhizobium ferriligni | reverse complement strand
TCCCCATTCCCCGCCCAGCGCCACGCCCTGCGCGACCCGCAGGACGATCAGAAGTACCGGCGCCCATATACCGACCTGCTCGTATGTGGGGAGCAGACCGATGAGGAATGTAGATAAGCCCATAATAGTGAGGGTCGCGACCAGGACCGCACGTCGGCCGAGGCGATCACCGTAATGCCCAAAAACAATGCCGCCGAGCGGCCTTGCGATAAATCCCACGGCAAACGTTCCAAACGCAGCCATCGTCCCCGCTAGCGTGTTGGACTGAGGAAAAAACAGCTTGCCAAAGACCAGTGCTGCCGCGGTTCCGTAGATAAAGAAATCGTACCATTCGATCACCGTGCCGATAAAGCTCGACAACCGAGCTCTCTTCAACATGCGTGCATCGTCGATCGCCTCTGTCGCTGTCGCGATGTGCGTCGTCATGACTTCCTCCCTCGCGTTTCCATTTTGGGAACGGCGCTGGCGTTTTTGTTTTTGTGCCAGCGCCGCAGCTGTGCGTTTAGTTTGTGTACTTATTCTCCGTCGCATCGATCGGCCCGTCGAAGGCCTGCTTGAGCCGGATGATCGCAATCGTGATGTCTGCGATGAAGCGGTTGTACATAAAGAGGAGACCGGTCAAACCTGCAATTTGCTCTGGCGAAAGCTTGTCGGTCATGTCTCGCCAGGCGACGCCGGCAGGCTTGTCGAAGCCTTTGACATGTTCGCGGGCGATCTTCCGGATCCGTCGGGCGGTTTCGTCGTATTCCGCGCTCAAGGCGACCGGCGCAAGCGAGTCCCTCAGCGCGATCTCGAGATAGTCGGGCCAGACCCCAAGGACGCGATAGTCGCTCGCCGGTCCATGGTGCAGAGACGCGTCACGGATGTCGCGAAGGACCATTTGCGTTCTGGCTGGTGCTTCATCGGGATCGATGAGGTTGAACTTCTCAACGCCTTTGGGCAGCCCGTACGGAATAAGCTCCGCGTCGCGCCCCTGCAGAGGCTTGTCGTTTCGTCCGCCCGTGTTGCGTTCATGCCATGCTTCATTGAACGCGGTGATCAAGATAAGGTATTTCGGGTTTCCGTAGTTGAGCAAGTCGAGTGCCGTCTTCAGCTTCGCGATCTCGGTCTCTTTCCATCCCAACTTGACGAGTTTCGGCGTTGGGTTGGGCATGATCGGCCCGGGCACGATCGCGTTCAATCGTACAAGATCGGCGCCATCCTCGGCGTACCGGGTAGAGATGTTCGGCTTGAGAGCGGCCCAAGCATCGGGAATGAAGTGAGGAAATTGCGACATCACGCGAATGCCGAAAGCCACCCAGGGAACGCGAAGGGTGCAGTGGATGTCGTCATAGACCTCCGCCAGCTTTCCCGAAGCTTGGTGATGGTCGACCTGCGGGAATTTTGCCAGCACGGAACGCGGGGCCATGGGTGTCTCCTATCTGGTTTTTCTATTACGATACGATATTGTATCGTATCGTATGTCTGAGATTTTTTGAATGCAACAGGAATTTTGGGTACGGATGATGCGGCGGTTGCCGCGAAGAGGAGATGTCGAAGGCGATGCAGGTAAGCCCTAAAACAAAGAAGGCAAAGGTAGAGGACTCCCGTCCGGTCGCTGGCCGCCCGAGAAACCCGGAGACACAGAAGGAGATCCTGAAAGCCGCCGGCGAGATCCTCCTCGCCGAGGGCTATCGCGCGCTCACGATGGAGCGACTGGCGTCGCGGGCAGGCGTCGGCAAGACAACGGTTTACCGGCGCTGGAAGTGTATGGCTGATCTGGTCTCCGATCTGCTTGACGCAGCGAACAGCGCTTGGCCCATGCCGCAAGTAAAGTCCGAGAACATCACGGAAGACTTGCGAATGCTTTACCGCAACTGGATTTCAGGTATGAGCGGCGGTGGCAGGATCATTCCTGTACTTATCGCCGAGAGCGTCCAAAATGCCGAGCTGGCCTCGCTCTTGCACCAACGCTTCATTCTTCCACGCCGGCGCCTGGCTATCGCGATGATTGATCGCGCAAAAGACCGTGGGGAGGTCTCGAAGAGCGTGGACAGCCAGAGCGCGATAGATATGTTTATGGGACGCATGTGGTATCGCCAGCTCGTGACCGGCGAGCGGATCTCCGTCGATGATGAGGATAAGGTCATCGCGGTTTTGATGAAGGGTCTGCGATCCAACCGTTGAGCGCTTCATCGTATGCGACATCTTGTGGAGTGGCAGCGAACTGCATCGAGGCGCCTAACCCACTCCGGTTGGTCAGGGTCGCCGGTGCAGGCCGCAGGAGCGGCCCGCCCTAATCCTCATCGCGCGTTAGGAGCGAAGAGGCTTTTCTGAGACCGGGAGCCGCGAGAATGACGACCGGCACCATCGTTGTCCAAGCAACCGCCCAGGAGCAAACCCAGTCGATCAGGGGATTGTCCGGAGCCATTCTTACGATGGTGATCGCAGCAGCGACAGCCGTGGTTATTCCCGACTGCATTATCGCAAAGACGAAGTGCGCATAGCGGTGCGGAAGCATCGAGCCCCTCTTTGTCAGGCGGCAGCGCTCTTGGCCTTGCGATTTGCATCCAGCCTGCGATCAACGAGCTCCACGATCCGGTCGAGAAGAGGATGCGCCATTCCGTTCTGACGTGCGACGAGTTGCACTAGCTTGTCGGCCCTCTCGATATTGGGCGCACCGTTATTCAACGCGCGAGCCGCAGATGCTGGTCGGGATAGCTCCTTTGCAGCGGCGGCATATTTCTCGAACGGCACCAGATCTGCCGGCGATGCCCCGATACGGATGCAGAGGTCAACAACGAAGTCATAAATGGATCGCGACGCGGCAAGATCGGAATGCACGGCCTCCTGGGCCGTTCGCGTGCCGTCTTCGGTGATGCATCGATAGTTTCCGGCCATAAGCATCGCCCACTTCGCGAGAGGGACGAATATGGAATCATGGAAGCGCAGCTTGACCGGGAGTTCGAGATTGCCCTCGGGGGCCTTCCATCGCGCGGCGTCGATGTCCGTTTCCAAGGTACGGACAACGTCATTCCCCCGCGCGTCGCCGAAACGGGCGACCTTGAAATTTGTGGGCAATGTAACCTGCAGCACGTTTACCTTTTCTCCGGGAGGCCGAATGGCTTGAGGGTCGGGGCTACAAAGCGTGATCGTGTTGTCGGTAAAATGCTGCCAGACTTCGGGCGCGGTATAGGCAGGTTCGAGCGCGCTGGCGTCAAGGGTGTGTATTCGCTTCATATAGGCAAGTGGCGGCATGTTCATGATCGACATGCAAGGAAGGCCCGATCGTGCAATCGCATCCAGCAATTCTCGAACGCCGGCCGACCCGTACTGAGGCTCCTGCATCGCCAAACCGATAAGATCGTATTCGCCTGGATCGACCTCGTTCGCCCCTGCGGCGGACACCTTGCCAGGCAGCTTGCGTGAATCGATCTCGACTTGCTCGGCGCGGCCGCGGATGGGCAGGCGAACCCGAAACCCCTCTGCATTGATCAGGGCCGCCTCCTCCGGAAGGCAGACAAGTTTCACAGAATGTCCGCCAAACATGATCTTGGATGCCAACAACGAGCCGTAGGAGGCGCCCAGGATGAGGATGTTGTATTTTGCCATTGTAACGAGTCCTTTGACGGTCAACGGGCTTAAATTGAGGTGAGCCTATCGCGTGCGTGGGCCGCGATGTCGGTAGTCAGCGGGATGTCGGGCCGTAGCCAGGGAATGGCCGCAGCACCGGCAAGCAGAATGGCGACACCGGTGGCGAATGGGATGTTCCAGTTGCCGGTAAGGTCGATCAACCAGCCAAAGACGACTGGCGACACGATGCCCGACAGGCCGACGCCCATAATGACGTAAGCACTCCCGAGCCCGGCGTACTCCTTGGAGATGTCCATCGGGATGGCGTACATAGGAGCGATCGTCAGTTCCAAGAAGAACATGGCGCCCGCGAGAAGCGGAACGACAATCCGCAGATCATCGAAGAACATCGTGGGCGTAATGAGGATGGCGGCTCCGAGAAGTGACACGAGAATGACGCTACAGCGTGCGCGTCGGTTACGGCCGGTTGCCTTCAATATCCTGTCGGAAACGACCCCGCCCACCGTGTTGCCGACAAGGCCGGAAAAAAACAGCGCGCTCGTCAGCAGGGCTGAGCTCTTCAGGTCGGTATGATGCTGGTTGACAAAGTAAAGTGGAAGCCATGACACGAATACCCAATACGTCCAGCCATAGGCGAACATGACGAGTGTCACGGAGGCCATACGTCGGGTGATGAGCCAAAACGGAATCCTGGCCCCCCGATCCGGCACGGATACGGTTAGGCTCTCTATGTTCGCGGCCCGGACGCCGGGATGCTCGCGCGGGTCGTCTCGGAAAACAATCCACCAAGCGATGCACCACAGCAACGCCGCAGCGCCGCAGACGATAAACGCGGACCGCCATCCCGACCAAAGCACCACCGCGGCAACCACCGGGGGGGTGATCGCCGCCCCGAAGCGCGATGCACTGTGCGTGATGCCTTGAATGTATCCGAAGCGATCTGGCGGATACCAGTTGCGCATTGCCTGGGTTGCCGCCGGAAAGGCGGGCCCCTCTCCCATTCCCACGGCGAGCCGGGCCAGAAAGAGGGTTAGGAGCCCGCCGGCAAGCCCGGTCGCGATCGTGCCGATACCGACGATCAGCACGCAGAGGATGAGGGTCGATTTCGCGCCATATTTCCTGGCGCCCCATCCTCCAAAGATCACGGATCCGAGATAGGCCCAGGAAAAGGCGCTGAAGACGAGGCCCATTTCCGTGTTGTTAAGGCCAAATCCCATCTTGAGCGATGCGGCTGCTGCGGAAATATTGACCCGGTCGAGATACATGATGGCGAACAGAATGCATAACAGCATCGTCACCACGCTATGGGCATCGAATAAGCGTCGAACCGTTGTTGGCTTAGACGAAATCTCGTCAGCTTCCTGCGCAAGAGCCACGTCTCTCTCCCTGTTTTAGAACCACCGGCGTCGCTCTTTGCGGCGACTGCCGTGCATGCCTATTCCGCAGCCTGCGCCGTCACCTTTCGGTCGTCCGACAGGGCGTCGATCGCTGCCTCGATGGCGCCGCGGCCGAACGGTATCGCCCGCGCCTTCAGTCCCATTTCCACCGCCGCCAGCGTTCCAAGAATGGATGCATCGTTGAAGTCACCGAGGTGACCGATGCGGACGACACGGTCCGCCAGAGGACCGAGGCCATTGCCGAGCGACATGTTGGCATCGTTCAAAATCTGCTGGCGCAAGGCGTCGGCCGAGTGGCCGTCGGGGAGCCGCACCGCGGTAAGCGAAGAGGAGTATTCCGTTTCATGACGGCACTGGATCTCGAAACCCCAGGTCTGAATAGCGCGCCGTGTCGCAGCGGCGGCGCGATCGTGGCGGGCAAACACATTCGTTAGCCCCTCAGCCTCGAGGAGATCGAGCGCGACCTTCAGCCCTTGCAACAGATTGGTCGACGGCGTGTAAGGAAAGAAACCTCGCGCGTTTGCCGAAAGCATATCCTCCCAGCGAAGGAAACTGCGCGGCATCCGCGTCTTTTTCGATGCGTCGATGGCCTTTGCGGAGATCGCGTTGAAGCCAAGCCCTGGAGGAAGCATCAATCCTTTCTGCGAACCGCCGACGGTCACATCCACGCCCCACGCATCATGGCGGTAATCGATCGAACCCAGCGATGAGATCGTGTCGACGAGCAACAATGCGGGATGTTTTGCATCGTCAATGGCGCGCCGGACCGCCGCAATGTTCGACGTGACGCCGGTCGACGTCTCGTTATGAACGACGACGACCGCTTTATACTTGTGCTCTTTATCCGCCCGCAGCTTTTCGGCAAGTGTGTCCGCGCTGACGCCGGAGCGCCAGTCGCCAGCAACAATCTCCGGCTTTAGATCGAGCGCCGTGGCCATCTTGCTCCACAACGTCGAAAACCAACCGGTTTCGAACATCAGCACGTGATCGCCGGGCGAGAGTGTATTGACGAGCGCGGCCTCCCAGGCGCCGGTCCCCGAAGTTGGGTAAATGACGACAGGCGCTTCCGTCATGAAGACATTGCGCACGCGCTTCAACACGTTCAATCCCAGATCGCCAAATTCCGGGCCGCGATGATCGATGGTCGGCTTGGCGATCGCCGCAAGGACAGGCAACGGGCAATTCGTTGGACCGGGAATTTGGAGAAAGTGACGACCTGTTGCGTGATGCATTCCGACCTCCTCAAAAGACTAATTGGGTAGCGCTGTCGTTATGGCAGGCCGTTTCGGCCATGCCGTCTGAAGGCGGGCCGCTCGGTCATAAGCTCATAATAATCGGCCAGTGCCTGGTAATCGGGACGGACGAGGCCAGGATGGGTGAGACTGAACCAGCGATTGACCACCAGCCCGACCGGGATGTCCGCAATCGTGAAGCGTTCGCCCATGATGTAGGGTCCTGACTCCGTCAGGTGTTTGTCGAGCAGGCCCATGAGGTGCACTAACTCCTTTTGGCCCTGCGCGACGTACCAGGGGTGATCATAAGGCGCCTCCTTCAGTTGACCGCCGAGGAAGGCGCCGCGCAGCGCATGCGTGATGTCGTAGGCGACCCAATCCATCCATTGTTCGATCGCTTGCCGTCCCTCCGCATCTTCCGGATAGAGATCCGTTGCTCCATGTTTGGCTGCGAGATAGCGAACGATGGTGTTGGATTCTCGCATGACGCGATCGCCGACGATCACGACGGGTACTTGCCCTGTCGGGTTCAAACGCAGGAATTCTGGAGTGTCCGTCGGCGCGAAACCGCGGCCAAAGTCTTCACGCGTATACTGGATGCCAATCTCATCACAGGTCCACAGCACCTTTCGCACATTGAACGAATTAGCGCGCCCCAGGATACGCAAAGGCCTGGTGAGCTCGGTGGCGGAGCTCTTCGTCTTCGTCAAAACATCGGACATGATGTTCTCCCTCCCTAGAATTTCGGGGGGATTGAATAAGCAAGCGATTTCGAAGTAAAATTCAAATATTCGATATATTCATGAGAAAAACAGATGAACGTCGGCCTGCGGCAGTTGCGCGCATTTCTCGCGGTTGCGAAGCACGGCAGCTTTAGCCGAGCGGCCGAGGAAGTTGCGGTGTCGCAAAGCGCCGTCAGCTTTTCAGTGCAGCAGTTGGAAAGTGAGCTGGGCTTGCGTCTGCTGGACCGCACCACGCGTCAGGTTAGGTTGACGGCTGTCGGCGAGACGTTGGCAGCCAGTGGCACGCGACTGCTTCATGAGCTCGATACGATCCTAAGGGAATTAAAAGATACCGGTGAACGGCGCCGCGGTAGGGTCGTGTTGGCTTGCGTTCCTTCGGTGGCGCGAGGACTGATGCCCGCTTGCGTGGCGTATTGCCGAGAAAAATGGCCGGAGGTCACGTTCTCCATCGAAGATATCGCCGCGAAGGAAGTCATTGCCAGGGTCACACGGGGTGACGTCGAGTTCGGCCTCTCAGGAGGGGAGATTGAAGCAACGGAGCTCCATGTCGAGAACCTGATGCAGGATCCGTTTGTGTTGGCCTGCCGTCGTGATGACGCATTAGCCAAGTCGAAGAGCTTGCCGTGGGCTAAGCTCTCGGAGCGTCACCTCGTGATGTTGAACAATACCTCGGGGAGCCGACCGCAAATCCTCGATACGTTGGCCAAAGCAGGCGTGCAGGCGCAGATCGTACTCGAACTCGCGCAGCCGAGCTCGGTCCTTGCGATGGTCGGCGCCGGGCTCGGCGTTGCGGTCATCCCAACCCTGGTGGCACCCATCGAGGCCCACCCGACGCTTACAACGCGGCGGCTGGTCAAGCCCACCGTGAGCCGCACTATCTTCCTGGTTCGAAGGCGCGATCGTTCCTTATCGCCGGCCGCGTCCGCGGTTTGGGCTGCGCTTATCGCATTGTTCGCCGCGCCGGAACACCGTTCGAAAGGGCGACTGCGATACACTTGATAATTGACGGGCGCCCCTTAGGCCACGACCGGCGATGGTTGCGATCCTGCAGCGGCCAATTGGTCCGCCAAATAATTGGCGAGCTCGCTTACCACGCGCATGTTACCGCGCCGGCCACTTGAATAGGCAAGTTCGATGGCTGGAAGTTGGGGCAAGCGCTTCCCATGGCGTACGATCCGCAGCGGCGGCGTGACGAGCGCACGCGCAAGAACCGTGATTCCCATACCTTCCGCGGTTGCCGTCTTCAGACATTCAAAACTGGGGCTTACAAAGCTGACGTGCCAGGGGCGCCGGTGTTCCTTCAATTGTCCAATGGCGCAATTGCGGTACGCGCACCCTTCCGGAAATAGCACCAGAGGGATCGACTCTAGATCGTCCGTAATGTGCGCAGGACCGCTCACCCAAACGAGTTGCTCACGCTGCGCAATCGTTCCCAGTTTCGATCCCGCCTCCTGCTTGAAAAACGCCAGATCAAAATCCCCGCGGGCGCTTCTTTTCTGCAGATTTTCTGACTGATTAGCCTCGACTTCGAGGGTGACCATCGGGTGTTTGGCTTTAAATCGAGCCAGCCAAATCGTGAAGTCGCGGCCAAAGAAGTCGAGGGGTACGCCGAGGCGCACGAAGCCCGTCAAAAGATTATCCGACATGGAGGCGCACGCTTCATCATTGAGTTGGAGGATCCGCCGCGCATACTGCATCAAGCGTTCCCCCTCCGGTGTGAGCTGCAGGACCCTTCCCTTCCGGCGCGATAGCAACGGCCGGCCAGTCTGGATCTCAAGTTTCGCAATCTGCTGGCTGATCGTGGATTGCGAGCGCCCGACCGTTTCGGCGGCGCGCGAGAAGCTCATGGAGTCCGCCACGACCAGAAACGAACGCAGGCAGTCAATGTCCAGGTTCACGCCTCGCCTCCATAATCGCGAAACCCGATGATCATGATCACGATTATTCATTTTGTCACTTGTGACGATCCTCGTAAAGACCGAAAGCCCTTCGGTGCATCTCCATAAGGGGAGCGAGCCGAGGGCGGGCCCGGCACAAAGCTGGGCGATGGGAGGAGCAATGGTTGGCGTCGATACACGCATCGAGGCGGCGCATGCGGGCGTCCGAACCTTGGTAGCAGCGAAAATCCGGTTTCTTTTGCCGATGACGATTGCGTACTTCGTCGGTTATATCGGTCTCACGGTCGTCGCGGGCTTCGCCAAAGACCTGATGGCGATGAAAGTCGTCGGCTCGCTCAATGTCGGCTTTACCCTCATTGCGCTGAATTACGTCCTGTCGTGGGTCCTCGCGCTCATTTACGAGCGCGTCGCCAATCGCGTGTTCGATCCCCTCTCGTCGGCCGCCGCCGCTTCGGCACGGGGATCCGCGCGATGAGTGTAACGCTTGTCATTTTTATCTTCATCCTCCTTGTGACGCTCGGTATCACCTATTGGGCCGCGCGGCGAACCACGACGGCCAGCGATTTTTACGCAGCCGACAGTCAGCTAACCGCCGCTCAAAACGGCTTTGCGCTTGCGGGCGATTGGTGCAGCGCAGCTGCCTTCCTCGGCTTCAGCGGGCTGACAGCGCTCTACGGCATGGATGGCGCTTTTTATGCACTCGGTCCTCTCGTCGCCTTCTGTACGGTCTTGTTCTTGATCGCAGAGCCGCTCCGTAACTCAGGCAAGTACACGCTTGGGGACGTGATCCGCAGCCGCATGCAAACTCGCTCGTCGCTGCTTGCGGCCATCACTGGGACGATCGTCGTCAATTTTGCCTATCTGATGCCTCAAATGGCAGGTGCCGGTGTTCTCGTTCGGCTCTTGACAGGGATCTCGTACGACTGGGCGGTGATCTTTGTGGGCGCGAGCATGATCGTTTACGTCGCCTTTGGCGGCATGCTGGCGACCACATGGGTGCAGATCGTGAAGGCCGTTCTGATGCTGGGCGCAGGCGCCGTCGTGCTCGTTTTGGCGTTCTCGCTAGTCCACTTCAATCCACTCTCGTTCTTCGCCGATACGGAAGTAAAGTACGGTGCCGGTTATCTTCTGCCCGGCAACTATCTCAAAAACCCGTTCGACCAGATATCTCTCGGTCTCGGTTACGTTCTCGGCCTCGCGGGCCTGCCCCATGTCATGACACGTTTTTATACGGTGCCTGACGCAAAGACGGCGCGTCGTTCGGTTGTGTGGGTTATGTTCCTGGCCGGTGCGTTCTTCGCGGCCACAACCCTATTCGGCCTCGCCGCGGCCAGCTTCGTGGGCCAGGACGCCATTCGCGCCGCGGACAAGGGCGGTAACCTCGCGCTGCCCCTGCTCGCCCAATACCTTGGCGGTGGAAAAGGCAGCTTTGGCGGGGAACTCATGCTCGGGGTCGTTGCCGCCGTCGCGGTGGCGACGATCCTGGCGGTGGTCTCGGCGCTCACCCTGTCGACATCCAGCAGTATCGCGCATGACTTCTACGTTAACTGGCTGAAAGGTGGCCATGTCGAAGGGCGGCAGGAAGTCTGGATCGCGCGTCTGGCGGCCGTGGTGATCGGAGTTCTCGCCATCGCCCTTGGCATTCTGGCCCAGGGGGTGAATGTCGCGGTGCTCGTCATTCTTGCCATCTGTGTGGCCGCGAGCGCGAACTTTCCCGTTCTGGTCCTGTCGTTGTTCTGGCGACGCTTTAATACCGGCGGCGTCATCTGCGGCATGGCAGCAGGCCTTACCAGCTCCGTCGTGCTGGCGATGATCGGCCCGGCCATGCGCGGCAGCGAGGCGATCTGGCCGCTCGTCAATCCAACGATTGTGTCGCTGCCAATCGGCTTTCTCGGCGCCGTCATCGGTTCGCTGATCACGACCCGCGACACCGAGAATGAAAAGCGGTTCGACGCGTTCCTGTTGCAGGTGCATACGGGCCGCACAGCCGAGTAAGAGAAAGCAAAAGGAAGTTGTCTCGTGACGATAAAAGCAATCGTGTTCGATGCCTACGGAACGCTTTACGATGTCCAATCGGTCGCCGCGATTACCGATCGCGCCTTTCCGGGCTATGGCGAACTTATCACCCAGGTCTGGCGCGTGAAGCAACTCGAGTATACGTGGCTTCGATCACTCATGCGCCGTTACGAGGATTTTTCTGTCATCACGCGGAATTCGCTGTCTTACACGCTCAAGATCCTTGGCTTGAGCTGTGATGACCGGCTTTTCGAAGCGATCATGGAAAAATACGTGCATCTTGATCTCTATCCCGATGCCAAGGACACGTTGGTATCGTTGAAGGGCTACAAGCGGGCTATCCTGTCGAACGGCAGCACGCAGATGCTAACCGATTTGGTCCGGAACACCGGCCTCGAGAATATTCTGGACGCGACAATCAGCATCGATAGCAAGCGCATCTTCAAGCCAAGCCCAGAGGCTTATTCCCTCATCGAACCGCGACTCCACGTCTCGCCGGACGAGGTGCTGTTTGTATCGTCCAATCCCTGGGATGCCGTCGGCGCGAAGGCCGCGGGCTTCACGGTTGCCTGGATCGAAAGGGTAACGCCGGAAGCCATGGCAAAGGCCTGCCTCAAGGCAGACATGATTCCCCCCCTGACGATGTTCAAAGCTCTCCGGATGCAAATGGATGAGCTGGACCTCACCCCGGACTACACGATCAACGGTCTGTCGGGACTGACGCAGATTGTGTCGGCCGACTAGCTCCGTACTCTGAGCGTTGAACGTGTTGTCCCCGCCCTGGCCTTCGCGACAGGATGGCCGCCTTGGGACACAGCGTGCGCCCAGACTCGCCTCATGAAGGCAATAGGGCCCATCGTTGGCACAGGCGATGTCGACTGCAGCCCCCGATCCGCATTTGATCCGATGCGGTTGAGTAAGCACCGGCATCAGCGCCGCAACCAGCAGAGACGTTGTCTTCACCAATTCGTGTGTCTTGGCCTGTAACAACTTCGCCCCGGCAGCGAACTCTAGGAGCCACTAACCTGGAGAGTCCCATGACGTCGCGCATTTTCATTATCGGCGGGCTAATCCTTGGCTTTCTGCCCGCGGTTTCGGCCGCCGCGGAGCGGCCCGTAGTCGTTGAGCTGTTTACATCGCAGGGGTGCTCGTCGTGCCCGCCCGCGAACGCCTTTCTCAACGAGATGACCAAGGGCCGGACGGACGTCCTGCCGCTTGCCTTTCACGTCACTTACTGGGACCGCCTTGGGTGGAAAGACCCCTTCTCCCTGGAAGCGGCGACGTTGCGTCAGGATCGGTACGGCCACCGTTTCGGAGACGGATCCTACACGCCGGAAATGGTGGTTGATGGAGGGGTCGGGCTTGTTGGTTCGCGTCGCGATGAGGTCAATGCCGCGATCGAACAGGCCAAGCGCGAACAAACGACGGCGGCCGAGATTAGCGTGAGCAAGGATGCCGGGAACGTCGCGATCCAGGTTGGAGCCGGTGCGGGGAGCGGCAAGGTCCTGCTCATTGGCTTTGATCACGAGCATACAACGAAAATCGGGCGCGGCGAGAATGGGGGCCGAACGCTTGCCGAGGCGAATGTGGTCCGGTCGGTCCGGCCTGTCGCCGACTGGCTCGGTAAGCCTCTTCAGATACGCGAGCGCTTTCCGGATGGCGACGATGTTGCCGTCGTGATCGAGGCGCACGATGGCCGCATCGTGGGAGCGGCGCGTTTGGCTGGCGGATCGACGTAAGCTGAACAAGAATTCGCCAGAACCGGTAACAACGACCCAAAACCAACGTATGGGGGTTGAGCGGCATCCGCCGCTTTAACTTTCGCATCAAGGATGACGCTCCATGACCGCTCGTTCCCGCCTCGCCTTTGGCCTTTCCGCCGCCGCCCTTTCCTTGAGCCTCGTGCTCGCCCCTTCCGCCTTCGCCCAGGACAAGATCGGCAAGGACGACGGCATGAAAAAGGACTCGATGTCCAAAGACAGCATGAAGAAGGACTCGATGTCGAAGGACGCAATGTCCAAGGACAGCATGTCGAAAGACGGCATGAAGAAGGCCGATGGCATGAAGAAAGATGACGGAATGAAGAAGAACTAAGCGCCGTTCTTCATCTATCCTAGGGGGTCGTGGCCGCACGGGCGGCCGCGGCCGCGAACAACGTATTGCCCCTACATACGGAAGGCCTATGAGGCTATTCCGGCCCTCTCCGTTCGCGCCTGCCAGGGTGAAGTTACGCGCCCAATAAGATAATTCTTGTATTCCCTCGCTTGACGGTCGCCCGCACAGGGCGCATTCTAGATCGTACGCTCCATAATTCTCGCTAGCTGCCAACCGCTCGGACCGGCTGTTGCGGAGATAATTTTGACAAAGTCTGACCTGCCGGTGCTTCGTTCTCTAACGGGCACAGCTGTCAAGCTACCGATGAGACGGCCACTCGGAACCAGCGCGAAGAGCATCGATGAGGCGTGCCTGTTGCTGGTCGACCTCCTGACCGAAGATGGCATCACAGGTCACGCATACGCGTTCTGCTACCAGCCGTCGATCGCGCGAGCTCTTGTGCCCATCGTTGCCGAGCTCAGCGGGCAGCTAGCCGGCCAGCGGCTGCTTCCACTGGACTTGGCACACACGGTTTCGCGTTATTTCCGGCTCCCAGGGGTGACAGGGCCGCTGGCGATGGTGGCATCGTCCGTCGATACGGCCGTCTGGGATGCGCTCGCAAAGGAAGCAGGCGTACCGCTGGCAACTTATCTGGGCGCAGCCTGCCATCCGATCCGGGCCTATAACAGCAATGGGCTGGGGCTGATGGCCCCGGAGGCCGCGGCCGACGAAGCTGAAGCACTATGCGAGGGCGGATTTACCGGTGTAAAGCTCAGGCTCGGGCGGAGCCATTTTGAGCACGACCTTGCGACGGTACGGGCGGTGCGGAAGCGGCTCCCGGACGCCGTGCGGCTGATGGTCGATTTCAATCAGGCCCTCACCTTCTCGGACGCCATGGCCTATGCGCTTACCCTTGATCAAGAAGGCGTATATTGGATCGAGGAGCCGACCCGTCACGACGATTACCGCCATATGGCTCGCATTGCCCAAGCGGCACGGACGCCCATCCAGATTGGCGAGAACTTCACCGGTCTTGCGCCCATGGCCGCCGCCCTGGAAGCCGGGGCTTCCGACTACGTGATGCTCGATCTCGACCGGATCGGCGGGGTTACAGGCTGGCAACGCGCGGCGGGGCTTGCCGCGGCCTATGGCCGGGAAGTTTCCTCACATCTTTTTCCTGAAGTGAGCGCCCATCTGATGGCAGCGACGCCAGGGCGTCATTGGCTCGAATATGTCGATTGGGCGAATCCGATTCTGCAGGATCCGCTTGTCATCAGGAACGGTATGGTCGTTGTTCCGGATCGGACTGGCAATGGTCTCGCGTGGGACAAGGACGCTGTTGCAACGTATCAGCTTGCCTAGGCATGGAACGCGGCAAGGACTTACATCCGGATGCATGGGTAAGATCGCTCGCGGAACGGCAGTGGCACGATTACAAACGCATTGAGCCCGGGAGCGCCTTTGCCGAAGCGGAGCTGTCTTTGACGCTCGCAGAAGCCTACGATGTGCAGGCCGAGCTGGCGAGCCTGCGTTGCGCCGAAGGCGATGCCCTAGCGGGTTACAAGATCGGATGTATCGGTCCCGGAGTGGTTGCGCAATTCGGGATGAGCGGCCCGATCCATGCCCGCCTCTTCAAGGATGAACTCCGTCGTTCGGGAGACACGCTTTCGTACAGTGCTTATGCGAATCTCGCGATTGAAGGCGAGATGGCGCTCCGTATCGGCGCCAATGCGAGCATCGTCGCCGCGTTTCCCGTAATCGAGCTTCACCACTTTGTTTTTCGCGGACCGCAGAAAACGCTTGCCGAGCTCGTCGCGAACAACGGCATCAATGCCGGAGCGGTCATCCCGTATCATCACGCCGCGACGCCACTCTCGCACTGGGCCAACGCGCGATCGCTGCAGGTGAGCATTAATGGACGCCTCATCGATTCCGGCGCTCTGTGGGCGATGGACGGCGGTCCGGAAGAAGCCCTTGGATGGCTGCGAAGCCAGCTCAAACGTTGGGGAGAAGCGGTGGCGCCCGGCGATCTCATACTGGCAGGCACGCCGCTCGGGCTCTATCCGGTCAAGCCCGGCGATCATGTCGTTGTGGCCGTGGACGACGAAAAGCAGGTCGATTGCTTCATCGCCTGAGGATGCTCCACCCATCAATTCATGGGAGTCATGACTACCCTTCGGAAGGCCTCGCGTTGCCGCATCGCTTCATTCCAGCGCCGCAGATGCAGGAATCGTGAATATATCGCCGGTTAAATAGCGCCGGTCCGAAAGCTGTGCATTGAGCATCTGGACGGCCACCAGAGAGAGCTCCTCGGCCCGCGCGATAATCGACGCGTCGCGGCTTTCAGGCGGGGTGCGGATCAGCTGGATGAAGAGCGGACGCAGTGCCGACCAAAACAGGGTGGCCTGCCAGTCCATCCAGCGTTCCGCATCGAAGCGGGCACGGATGTCAGACGGATAGAGCCGCCTTTCCTCATCTTTCCGAGCAAGATAATGTTGTTTGATTCCCATAAACGGAAATCACCATCCTCGATGGCCGGAACAAGACCTGTCGGGTTCAGCGCACGGTAAGCGGGCGTTCCCGTTATTCCAAATTCATTCCCCGCATAGATTCTTTCGAAGTGAAGGCCGAGCTCACCGCAGCACCAGAGTACTTTTTGGATGTTGATTGAATTCGCCCGGCCCCAGATCTTTAGCATGGCCGATTAGACGGGAAGCTTGTCGGCCAATACCGAGGGTCGGCGAATGTCCGGCGGGCTCGCGAGAAGTTCGGCAGCGTTCGCCATAAGGGCGGCGGCCAGGGCGCCGCTAAGATGCGCCGCCCGGCTCGCTTCATCATTGAACGCGTCGAAAATCGCAAACTTCGCTTTGTCGAAGCGCACCGAAAACCACGCAACGGTTCCGGTCTCGGCGGCAACCAGATCGCGCGCTTTTGCCAGGAACGTCGCGACGTCCTCCTCGCGCCCTGGCTTCGCTTTCAATTCCACATATAATGCCACGCTGGTCATTGGCTCGTTGCCTTTTCATAAACCTTGAAAGTCATCTAAAGCGCAGAATGATCGCGGACAGCGTCCGCCAATGCCGGCTTTAGATCCAAGAATCGCTTGTCAAGCGCCGCCGGGTCGTCGCGATTAAGGGCGAT
This sequence comes from Bradyrhizobium ferriligni, assembly GCF_056837965.1. Taxonomy (NCBI): domain Bacteria; kingdom Pseudomonadati; phylum Pseudomonadota; class Alphaproteobacteria; order Hyphomicrobiales; family Nitrobacteraceae; genus Bradyrhizobium; species Bradyrhizobium ferriligni. The sequence continues at coordinate 87,507 of NZ_JBXEJO010000028.1, read as the reverse complement.
CATTTTAGCGCGGGCTTCGCCCCCGCGAATAACCTCAAAAGCGTCTCGCTCTACTCCATCGATAACGGCCTCCGCGACGGCGCTGGCAGGTTCGCGGGTGAAGCCGAGGTCCGGACCCGCGCGATTGGAGCTCATCATCGGCGTTTCCGTCGCACCTGGGTAAACCGTCATGACATGAACGCCCTCGCCTTTCAGTTCCCGCCGAAGCGCCTCCCCAAACTTGGCGAGGCCTGCCTTAACCCCGGCATAGGTCGCGTAGAACGGAGCCGCCACAAGCGCGATACCGGATGTGACGTTGACGACCATCCCCTCGCCGCTCGCCCGCAGCGCAGGCAGGACTGCCCGTGTCAACAGGATCGGCGCGACGAGATCGACCTCGATCATGGCGCGTATTTCCGCTTCGGTGGTGTCTTCGAGACGGCCCGCGCGCACGCCGCCGGCGTTGTTCACGAGCACGTCAAGCCCTCCTAATGACTTGAGCGCTGCGACGAGCGTCGCCTTGCGTCCCTCCTCCGTACTGACATCGGCCGCGATGTGCTCGACGTGACCGTGGTCAGCCAGCCGCTGGGCCGCCTCGCGCAACACCTCCGATCGGCGGCCCGTGATCACGACGCGCGCCCCTCTCTTCAACATCAGTTCGGCGATGGCATAGCCGATACCGCTCGATCCGCCGGTAACCAGTACCTGTTTTCCCTTTAAGTTCATCAGATCCTCCCTTCCGGTGTCAGTTGGTCACCTTTGGGTAGTTGGACGGAAACAAGGCTCGGCGGGTTTCTTCATCCACTTCTTTCTTGAAGGCATGGCCCCGGCCAACGGCTCGTGCTTTGAGCACCGATGGACGTGCATCAATGGCCTTGAACCAGCGATCGAGATTTGGAAACGGCGCGAGCGGCGCGGCATCGCCCGGCAGAACGCGCGGGGCCCGATCGAGCCATCCCCAGGCCGAGATGTCGGCGATCGTGAAGCTCTGGCCGACAATAAACTCGCGGCCTTTGAGATGCGTATCGAGGACCTCGTAATGACGTTCGACCTCGCGTCGATAGCGATTAATCGCGTAAGCCAGCTTTTCTGGCGCCGCATGCTGAAAGTGGACCGCCTGGCCGGAGAACGGGCCGATGCCGGTCGCGATGAAGAAGAGCCAGGACAGAAGTTCGCCCTTGTCTTCCGGTGCACCAAGCAGTTGGCCCGTCTTCTCGGCGAGATAAAGCAAAATGGCGCCGGAATCGAAGACCCGCATCTCCTTTCCGCCGGGACCTTCCGTATCGACGATCGCAGGCACCTTGCCGTTGGGGTTGATCGCGCGAAACGCGGCCGTGTGTTGCTCGCCCTTGCTGGTGTCGATTGGAAAGAGCTCGTAGGCCAGGCCTGTTTCTTCGAGCAGCAGTGCAATTTTCGCCGGGTTTGGCGTGGGATGGTAATAAAATCGGATCATTGGCGTTCTCCCTTTGGGTTTTTGGAATGACTTTGGGCGGCGGCAAACACGACACCAATCGCGATGATGCAGATGGCTCCGGCTGAGATCACCGAGGGCCACTCGCCGAGCACAGGAATCGCAACCGTGGTTGCGGTGACAGGTACCAGCGCGATAATGGCGGCAGCCGCGCGCCCACCGAGCGAGAAGACAGCCTTGTTAAAGGCGAAGATGGCAACGACGCTCATCAGGACTCCCTGATAGATCGCCTGAAACAGCAGCTCCATGCGTGATGCGTGGGCGAAATTGGAAAGACCGAGGCCGACATAGAATGGCAGGTAGAAGATCGCCGACCAAAAGCAGATCAAGGCAGCAGCTTGTAGAGGCGTGAGCCAGGTCAGACGCAGGCGGAGCGTGTAGAGCGCCCACAACACCGCGGCGACGACGAGCGACACACCGCCGGCGGGATCAACGGCGCCCGGCTCCCTCACATAACCGTAGATCAGCGCCAGGAGACCGCCCACAATCATGCCGTAGCCGGCCAACTGCCGCGTTGGCGGGGTTTCACCAAAGAAGCTCCAGGCGATAAGGCCTGCAAAGACGGGCATCAACGTGGGCGTAACGGTGGAAGTCAGCGTCGCGGTCGTGAGCTGAAGGCCGAGCGCGACCAAGAGGATGAACGGCGCCCCCCAAAGAAATGCCAGGACCAGGCCTTGAGCCCAGTCGCGCAGCGGCAGACGGGAGCGACCCATAAGCAGGAACGGGGTCAGGAAGAGTGCGCCCTCCCCAAAACGGAGCGCGATGACGTCCCAGATCCACAATTCGTGCCGCAAGCCTAACCGGGTGACCACGAACCAGCCCGAGAGGATGGCCACCGATAGCCCGGCGCAAATCACACCCCGTGCTATCCGCCACCGGTCCGGAGCGGAAGTTAAAGGCGTCTCATCATGCAAGAGCTGTGATGTCATTATTGAATTTTAGATCATACGATCTAAAATGAATCAAGACGACGACGCATCTGTGATGCGGCCTATTCCGCCTTGACATATATGTTATTCGAAAATGCGTGCTTCCAACGGAGGGCCTGCGTGGCCATAGAGGCACGTGAGCGTCGCCACAACGTCAGCGCAAACGCCCTTGCCCAAACCCGATCAACAGGTATTTGAACCGCGGGCGAACCACTCATCAACACCGGAACATGAGGTTATGCGCATGCAGATCACGATGCATGAAATTGCGACCTCTGGGGCTGGGCGCCTTATCGCGCCACGTCAATGCCGCTGAGATTTTCGCAAGGGCCCACAATATCGAGCCTGCTGCTCTGATCCAGGCGAGACTTTTCCCCGACATGCGGCCTTTCTCCGGGCAGATCCAGCGGGCCAGCGACACCTCGAAGGCCGGCATGGGACGCCTGACAGGAATCGAGACGCCGAGCTTTCGGGATAACGAGCACGATTTTGATGCGCTTCGCTTGTGCGTCTAGAAGACCGTCAGTTTCGTTCAATCCGTGCCAGCGGATATGTTTGCAGACAGCGCCGGTCGCTCGATCGAGTTAAAATTCCGAACGGCAAGCGGCGTCCCAGTTAGCGTGGCCTATGTCACCACGTTCATGCTTCCGAACTTCTTCTTCCACGTCACGGCCTCGCACGACATCTTGCGCCATAACGCGGTGGATGTCGGCAAGCGCGATTTCCTGGGCTCGTTTGAAACGCCGTAAGGCCCCGCCTTCCCGGGAATCCCCTAGCCGGGCGGCGCAGCCGGAACGCGATAAAGCCGGCCCGTGCGGTCGAAATCGTCCACAGTCCACGGTGCGCCTACGCCACCGATCATCCAGCGGAGGATCGCCCATAAATCGCGATCCAGGGTAGCCTCCTCGACCGGCTCCAGTGCGTCGACAATCGCATGGATTTCGAGGCCTGACGGGAACGGCTCGCCGCTGCGGCCGATAAAGATCAACGCGTAGCAGAGTCCGGAGGGCGCTTGTACATATCCCGGCTCCGCAAGGCCAATACGGTCGAGATCGAACGTCTTCACAAAGAACGCGCGAAACTCGGGATAGTGCGCGACACGGTCCTCAGCCAGCGCAAAGGCTAACCGTTTTCCCCGGAGATCCGGCTTCCCGACAACGCTAACGGCGGTCATTGGGCGCGCTCCTGCTTGTCCTGCCGATCCAGAAAGTGCCGGACCAAATCCGCAATTTCGGCGCCCGAGTCTTCTTGCAGGAAGTGTCGACCGGTTACCAACAGCGGACCTTCGGCGTGAGGCAGTATTTGTTTAAACCGGTTGGAGAAGGTTGCGGCATCGAACACCTCGTCTTCGCGTCCCCACACGATCAATGTCGGGAGCTTGGATCGTGATAGCTCCTGCTCCAGCCACTGAAAGCGCTCGAAGGCCCGCGCCTGCTCATCGAGCGGAATCCAGCGCGGCCATACCCAAGTAAGAAGGCGAGAGGCGGGATCCGGTAGCGCTCCTTCATAGGCTGCTTGCGCACCCTTGGCGAACTTCTCGCGGTCGACGACAGACAGGTAAACCCCACGCCCGGCCAGCGCACGGTGCTTGCCGAGGAGGTAAGGCCCAATCAGGGGCGCATGCATCATCCGCCAAGGAAAGATACGGGTGTGAAATTCGGCCGGGGGCAACGGCCACGCCCAGGTGCTCATAATCGTGAGCGCCCGCACGCGGTCCGGGTTGCTCATGGCGAAGGAAAGCCCGGTGGGACCGCCCCAATCGTGGCAAACCAGCATGATTCGTGTGAGATCAAGCTGGCGCATCAGGGCTGTGAGGTTGGCGACATGCCCATCCAGAGAATGCGCCTGCTCCCGCGTGGGCTTTTCGGACAGACCAAAGCCGATCATGTCGGGGACAATGACACGCCGACCGGAACGCACCAGCGGTCCGATCATATCGCGATAGAGGAAGCCCCAGGTTGGGTTGCCATGCAGCAAGACGATGGGATCGCCTTCGCCCTCATCGACATAGTGCATGCGCCAGCCATTCACATCTGCGTAATGCGGCGCGTAAGGCCATTGGGCGCGCAGGGCCTCCGGCAGCATGTTATCCAAGGGCAAAGCCACGAAGTTCCTCCCCAGTCCGGCGTCGGCGTGCCACGTTATATCCGGCAGGCATCGCCGTTATAGATCATACGATCTAGAATGGCTAGGAATGGCTCCAAAATAGGCGTTGACCCGGGCGGTAGCGGAATTGTCAACCCACCGGGCCGGATGCTAGGAAATTGTTCACGCAATCAGCTATTTAAACGTTGGAGGCAGGATAAGATGGCTAGGCCGCGCGAGTTTGACGAAGCTGCTGTTCTCGATGCGGCCATCGAGCGGTTCTGGCTGCGCGGGTACGAGGCGACATCCGTGCGGAATCTCGCTGACGAGATGAATATCGCCGGCGCCAGCCTCTATAATACCTTCGGTGACAAACGTGGATTATACGAGCGTGCGCTGAACAGGTATCTCGATCAAACATTCCGCGAGCGCATTCGGCGGATCGAACCCGCGCGCCCGCCCCGCGAAGCCATCACTGTGTTCCTGCAGGAGATTATCAAGCGCTCGCTGACGGACAAGCAGCGGCGCGGCTGTATGCTGGTCAATTCGGCGATCGAAAGCGCCCCCTTCGATCCTGATTTCCTGGACATCGTCGCGACCTTCCTCGACGAGGTGGAGGCCTTCTTCCTGCGGTGTGTATCCAGGGGCCAAAAGGACGGAACGATCACACGCGCCTACTCGGCGGCGGACCTTTCGAAATCGCTGCTCGGTATCTTGCTCGGCATCCGCGTCCTGGCCCGGGTTCGTCCCGAGCGGGCGCTCCTCGAGGGGCTGGCGCGGCCGATATTCGCCCTGTTGCAGGACAAGGGATCCTCACGGCGCATCAAATCCCGGTAGATTTTGGCTTGGGGCAGGCTCACGTCGTGCAAGCGAGAGACGCCGCCTCCGAAGCGCCGGGCGGCGCGCACCGGGGTCGTCGGGGCGCCGGCGCCGAATCGAGCGGTCCGATCGGCTTTCCGCGGATTGATTATGAAGGCCAATCTCTTTTAATATAACGGTCGCTCCAGAATCGGACGCGATAGCGTGGACCGGACGCCCTTATCGGGCCATAGGCGTGGAGCGGGTTATGCCCCTGTGACCCCCTGCAACAATTCAAGATTTTGCCGTAAGAGGAATTGGATGGTCGCAGCGTCCCAGGACGCCGATTGGACGGAGTGGATGCGCGCGGCTTTGACCGGCGACTCAGGCGCATACCGGCAGTTCCTTCTTTCGGTGACGCCCTATATCCGCGCGGTCGCGCGCAAGCGCTGCCGAAACGTGGGCGCCGCGGACAGCGAAGCCGAGGACATTGTGCAGGAGGTACTATTAACGGTTCATCTGAAGCGCGGGACATGGGATCCGTCGCGCCCGATATCGCCATGGATCAGCGCGATCATCCGCAACAAGGTCATCGACTCCTTTCGGCGGCGCGGCCGAATGGTGCACATACCGATCGACGACGTGATGGATCATTTGCAGGCCGATGCGCCAAAGCAGGATATTGCGGCGCACGAGATCGACGCGCTGCTGGGCCAACTCAAGCTTGCACAACGAGACATCATCCAATCCATTTCAATCAACGGTGATAGCATTCAGGAAACTGCCTCCCGGCTGAAGATGTCGGAAGGCGCGGTGCGCGTCAATCTTCATCGCGCGTTAAAAGCCCTGGGCGCCCTCTATCGGAGGCGCACGCATGAAGACTGAGAATCCCGTTGAAGTGCTCTCGCGCGATTTCCAAAAAACCCGTCCGCTCGGATCGACGCCCAAAACTGCCGCGATGGTTGCCATCGTGATCGCGGCAGGCTTGTTTTTTGCCGCGATCGGATTCCGGCCAGACATCACGGAAGCGCTTGGGAATATTCGCTTCCTGTTCAAGCTCACGATCACCCTGTCCTTAGCTATTACGGCGAGCATCGTCGCCGTGCGCGTTGGACGTCCCGAGGTCAAATCGCGCGCAAGACGCCCCCGTTGCTTATCGTTACCGCCCTGCTCGTCTGTTCGGCCCTGGTGCAGTTGTTGGCGCTCCCGAATAACCAGTGGACGCCGCATCTTGTCGGTCACAATGCGCGATTCTGCCTGACGTTGATTCCGCTGTTGGCGATCGGGCCGCTCGGTTGCTTCCTCGCGGCGCTGCGCAACGGCGCGCCATCCAATCCGGGATTCGCAGGCGCTGTCGCAGGACTCGCCGCAAGTGGGATCGCAGCGACGTTCTATGCAGCAAACTGCAATGACGACAGGCCGCGCTTCGTGGTCGCCTGGTACCCGATGGCCATAGCCCTGGTCAACTTCGCTGGTTACCTCATCGGCCGACGGGTTTTGCGAGCTTGCCTTCAGGCAGCTTCGTGATCTTCCGGTACCTCCAGCTTTCTGTTCTTCGAGCCGCGCTGACGTCTAGGCCCGCGGCGAACGGGCTCCTGTTCGAATGGCCCATCGCTCCCGGTCACGCTTGGCTCCGCCGTTTCCGCCTTGCGTGAGGTCTCGTCAGCGACGGGATCATAGGTTGCCTCCACCGCCGGCGATGACGGTGGAGCGAGTTCTGCGGGAGGCGTACTGCGGGCATTGATGGTAGAAGCGGTATTCGCCTTCCCTTCCCCGTCGGCCTTGACCTTCTCGCGCAGCGCCGCGATCCGTTTATCGGTTTCGGCAACGTCCTTGGCGAGTTCGTCGACGCGACGCTGTGCGTTGGTGACCTGTTCCTCGGCGGCGCGACGCTTGGGACCGACGCCCGGAATGCCGGAAAGGTTGAGGCTTCCTTTGCGGCCCACAAGCTCGTCGTAGGACAAGCGAAGTGGCTGGTTGATTTCGCTGCAAATCTTTTCGCCCTGCAGGGGGTTTCAGCGCCATTGTACCCCTCACGTCGAACGGCCTTAAGTTAGCGTTAAGTTTCGCTTCGCAGGGGAAGCCAAACAGGAGCCTTCCCCATGCGTATCCTCCTTGTCGGAGACGGCCCGTTGCCGCACACGGGTCTCAGAGCCGGCCTGAGCCGGCTTGGCTTCCGTGTCGATAACGCCATGATGAGCGCTGACCGGTCGCATCATCCGCTTCTGTCGAGCTACGATGCGATCGTTCTCGACTTCGCGCGGCTTGATCGGGCAGAGCTGGACCTCATCGCCGCCCACAGAAGCGCAAACGGCGGCGTCCCGATCGTGTTATTAACCGCCGTCGACGACGTCGAAGAGCGCATTCGCTGGTTCAATGCCGGAGTGGATACTTGTCTGGTAAAGCCGTTCGAGTTGGAGGAGTTGGGAGCGCGCCTACGCGCACTTATCCGTCGACGTGAGGACAACAGGCCGGCTGGGGCATCAACGCAAGCTTGGCGCATTGAGGATCGCCCCTTGTCAGAGCTCATGCCGAAGGTTGGAACACTTGCCCGGCGATCCGCTTTGTCGATCGCCGTGCTCGCCGGTCTGGCTTTTTTGGGCACGGTTCGCGCCCATGATCTTCGTGTGCCCTTGACCCCGGCGCAGAGGCAAGCCATTGGCGAAGTCGTAAAGGAGTATCTGCTGCAGACCCGGAGGTGTTGCGGGATGCCAGCATCGAGCTTGAGCGGCGGTCCGAAGAGCAGCAAAAGGCGGGCCAGGCTAAAGCGCTTGCACAGTACCGCAGCCAACTTCTTTCCTCACGCGGGGCTACGATCATCGGAAATCCGAACGGCCGCATGAGTCTGATCGCGTTCTTCGATTATAACTGCCCGTATTGCCGAGCGTCGGTCGGAGACATTCAAAAGCTGGTCGACAATAACCCCGAGCTGCGCGTCGTCCTTCGTGAGTTTCCCATTCTGGGCCCGGACTCTACGGCCACGAGCCGGCTGGCCCTGGCAGTTGCGCGCGAAACCGCCGATACGGGGTTACGCACGCGTTACTATGAAGCCTTAATGAAAGCCAAAGGCTCAATGACCGGAAGCCTTGCATTCACCACGGCAACGAGCATGGAATGGATGGCGCGAGGCTGAAGAGTGATCTGAAAGATCCGGAGATCGACGCCATCTTGCGGGAGAACTTCGCAGCAGCGGAGGCGCTCGGGGTAAACGGACACCCGCATTCATTATCGGCGACCAAGTCATTGTCGGAGCCGTCGGCGCTGATCGAATGCAGTCGACATTATCGGGCGCGACGCCATGAGTCGCGGCAGGCGAAGATTCAAGTTTTAAGCAATAATGTACGGGCCTCGCAAACTCTTCGTGCCATGGATGCTCTCAAGACGCCGTGGAGAGCATCATGGTCAGCAAGGCCGCCAATATCCTGCACACAGGAATTCTCCTTTTCCTTCTTACCGTAAGCGCCGGCGCAGAGAGTGCAAGTGACCGCGCGGCCATCGGCACTGTGGTTTCGTCCCCGATGGGTTGGACGCAATTTTGCACCGACCATCCGGCCGATTGTACGTCGAAAGAGACGATTGCTCGCGATATCGTCATGACGCCGAAAGCGTGGGCGGATCTCTGGCGCGTGAACAAGTACGTCAATGATACGGTGAAACCAATCACGGACGCCGAACATTGGGGCACGATAGAAAAGTGGTCGTATCCTTCCGACGGCTACGGAGATTGCGAAGACTACGCGCTGCAGAAACGGAAGATGTTGATCGACGCCGGTTGGCCGCGAGAATCTCTCCTCATCACCGTAGTGCGAGACCGAAACAACGAGGGACATGCCGTCCTGACCGTCACTACGGACAAAGGCGAGTTCATTCTGGATAACGAGATCACATCCGTCGTTTCGTGGAGTCAGACCGGTTACCGCTACGTGAAACGCCAATCGCAGACCGATCAAAACCAGTGGGTTTCCATCGGCGCGCCAAGTTCGTCTGCCGCGACGGCGACGGCACGGTAGTGATCATCATCGCCCCTCGGCGATCGCTCATGTCAGCGCTCCTCACCAGCCGAATCGGTTGATCATGGACGGACTGACATCCGCGCCAGCCTCATGCCATAGCTGCTATCGCGTGTCGGCAGCAAGGGTACCTTGGGCCCGCCCTTAAGTCTGCCTTAAGCTAGCACTCGCAAACGCCTCCCACATCCAGGGGGAGCGTCTTTATGTCCTATGAAAGCGTGCCATTCGCGAACGCCAACAGCTTGTCAACGGTCGCGGCTCAAGCCGATATGACGCCGACAGTGGCGTCGCGTTCAAGAGACGAGCGGCTCGACTTTTTCCGCGGCATCACGATGTTTATCATCTTTATTGCCCACATGCCCGGCAACAGCTGGAATGGGTTTATTCCGGCCCGCTTCGGCTTTTCATCGGGCGCCGAACTATTCGTCTTTTGCTCGGGCGTCGCCAGCGCAATCGCGTTTGGCGGAACGTTCACGCGACACGGGCTGCTCATCGGGACCGCGCGGATTTGTTATCGCATCTGGCAGGTTTATTGGGCGGAGATCTGCCTCGTTCTTGCGCTCATCACACTCGTGGCAGCGTCAGACGCGGTTTTTGGCCTGAACATACTGCGCGCGCAATTCGGACCCTTACTGGATGAGCCCGCGCGTGCCTTCTTGGGCTCGTGACGCTCACTTGGCAGCCCGACCTTCTCGACATTCTGCCGATGTACATTGCCATCCTGGCCATGGTGCCGATTATGGTCGGGGCGCGCTTGCTTCACCCGTGGCTTCCTTTCGTCGTTAGCGTAGCGCTTTACGCGCTTGTTTGGGCAACCGGTCTCAACCTTCCGGGAAATCCCTGGACCGGGAGCGGCTGGTTCTTGAATCCATTCGCTTGGCAAGTCATCTTCTTCATCGGCTTTGCCATCGGAATGAAGTGGCTGATCGTTCCCCGCCTCGGTTTGCCACCGGTCATGCTGGCACGCGCGATTTTTGTCTTGGCGTCTGTGCCGTTGTCGTTCTGTGTCATTCTTGACCGCTGGCCCGAGCTGAACAGCATCCGCGATCTCTTGTTTGATGCGCGTGAAAAAACCGATTTGCATCCACTGCGTATCGTGCATTTTCTGGCCCTGGCTTAAGTCGTCGTCAGCATCATCGAGCCATGGCGCCCGCGGCTCGGGCGCGGCATCGGCAGCATGCTCACAACCATCGGGCAGCAATCTCTTGCCACTTTTTTGGCGAGCGTCGTGCTCGCCCGATTTGGCGCGACCCTGGCCGAACTTGCCGGCGGCTCGGAGTTCGTCGTTGCGGCGATCAACGTAGCCGCATTCGCGGCGCTTTACCTCGTGGCGCGCACGGTTCGGTGGTTTAAGCGCACGCCGTGGAAGATAGCAGCCCCATCATCGGAGCCCAAAGATCGACCGGACGCGTTTCAGCGCAGCCTTGATTGCCCTCAGTGTTTGCTCATGCGTAGCGCCAATTGAGCCCTTCCTAACATGTTCTTCTATTACACCTCGTCGGATGATGCGCGATGTATGATGACCTATCTGGATACCCTATTGCAGTGGCAAGCCACGAGGTACGCGAGGCGTGGAATGAAGCTGTGGAAGCGATTTTGGCTCATGATCGATCTGCGGCGGACCGCCTTGCCGGCACGATCGCGGCCGATCCGGACTTCGCACTCGCGCACGCAGTAAACGGGCTTTTGTTGTTTTCCTTGGCGCGCGCCGATTTGATCCCCGCCGCCGTCGTTTGCATGGATGACGCGTTGCGCGCCAAATCCGCCCGCGCGACAAGCGATCGCGAAGACAAATTTCTGCAAGCCCTTGAGCAATGGATAATGGACGCGCCGCGACGGGCAGCGGTCATTCTTGAAGACATCCTTGTGTCCTATCCTCGGGACATGCTGGCCGTCAAACTTGCCCACATGCTGCGATTCATGCTTGACGACCAATTGCCGATGTTGACCGTGCTGCAACGCGTTGTGCCTTCATTTGGCCTCGACCATCCGTACGCGGGGTTTGCGCAGGGATGTCTAGCTTTCGCGCTGGAAGAACGGGGTCTCCATGCTGAGGCGGAACGCGTTGGACGTTTGGCCGTCGAGCTCACCCCACGGGACGTTTGGGGGCGGCATGCGGTTGCCCACGTGCTCGAGATGACGGGGCGGGCCGACGAAGGCATCTCCTGGCTCGGGGATCCCAGCCGATGGGCGCATGCCAACAACTTCAGTCTGCACCTTTTCTGGCATCAAGCTCTCTTCCAGATGGAGGCGGGCCGGTTCGCGGAAGCCATCGCTCTCTATGATCGCCGCATGGCCGTCGGGTGCTCGGACGACTATCGCGATATTGCAAGCTGCGCGTCCCTGCTCGCCCGTTTCGAGTATGCGGGCGTTGATGTCGGCGGGCGTTGGGAAGATATTGGCGACCGAGCCGAGCGTCACCAGATGGATGTCCGCCTGGTCTTCGCGGACCTTCATTACGTCTTGGCCTTGCTTGGCGCCGGCCGGGTGAAGAGCGCCGATGCCCTCGCACGGCGGATCTAGACGATTCCTTTACGTGCGGCAGCGACGAGCGCCGGATTGCTGCGCGAATCGGCGGCACCATGGCGTGCGGGTTACTTTCGTTCCAGGCAGGCGATTATGTTGCGGCGGCAAAGTGGTTTTCCGCCGGTCGGTCGACCTTGCTCGACGTCGGCGGCAGCAATGCTCAGCGTGACCTATTTGAGCAAGTCTATATTGACAGCTTGATCCGTAGCGGCGACGAAGAACAAGCCGTAGCCCTTCTTGAGCGCCGGTTATCGGTCAGAAGGGGACGGAGCCGGTTTGCTCTGGAGCGTCTCGGTCGGCTGCAAACGACATCTGCACGGTTAAGCGCCCTGGCCGCTTTGGACGCCTTGTCCCCGAAGTCAACGCGCCACTGATGGCTCGCTTCCGCAGTGATCGGGACGCTCTTAAGATTGCCTTAAGGTCGCCTGGGCATGTCCTCCGCCCTTGGCGCACCGTGCGTCGTGCGACCTTCCCTTGGTGCGGCCCTATGAGGATTACCGGCTCGTTCAACGATCGCGATATTCTTGGGACGTTTCTGGTCGGCGCGGCCATCGCGACAGGAAATCCCGCTGTCGCCCAGTTCGGCCTGATAGGCATCCTTTTGCCGATCGCGCTGCTTGCAGTCGCTCTGGCTTCAAAATCGCGCACGCTGCCCATGGTCATTGGCATTCGCTGGATTGGCGCAGCCTATGTCGCCTTTATCTTTCTTTGGTATGAACAGTACAAGCTTCTCGGAGACGAGGGCAGCGTGCAACTCTTCACCACGTTGACCGATTGGCTGGGGTTTCAAGGATACGAAAGCGCCATGCGCATCGGTGTTGGCCTTTGCGAGATCCTTGCATCCGCCTGCATCCTCACCCCGGCTCTTCAGGGAATAGGCGCGATTGGCGCGTTCATGCTCATGACGGGCGCGATTTTCTTTCATCTCGTTAGTCCGCTGGGTGTCGATCCCTACAATGACGGCGGGATCCTTTTTAAGGAAGCGTGCTCCGTGTGGACATGCGCTGCCGTGATCATCGGCTGGCAACGACGACAAATTAGCGCGATGGCGCGATCGCTTGGGATCCTTTTTCCAGCCTGAACGTGCGCGCATCGTGAGGACGGCCTCAATCCTGCTCGTGATGCTCGTTTTCCTTTCGTCAAGGACGGCCCTCGCATGTGGCGTCGACAGTGATTGCCGCGTGCCCGGCGGCAGCTATCGCGTCCGATCACCTCCCGCGCCCGCGAAACGTCCTTACGGCGCTATCGTCTTTTTTCATGGATGGCAGCAAACCGCAGCAGACGTCATAAACGATCAGTCCCTGACGGCGGTAACCGCTCGCCTCGGCGTCGCGCTCGTTGCGCTCAACGGCGAACGAAAGACGTGGTCATTCCCCTCTTCACCTCACCATTATCGCGATGATTTCGCGTACGTCCACGCCGTGCTCGAGGATATCGAGAAGCGTTTTCACATCAATCGCAGCCGTATTCTGGGCGCCGGATTTTCGCAAGGCGCGTCGATGCTATGGTATCTGGCCTGCCGGCAACCGCGCCTTTTCGCGGCTTTCGCGCCCGTTTCAGGCGCTTTCTGGCGCCCTGCGCCTCGTGCATGCGCGGGACCTGCGCCGGTGCTTCTCCATCTCCATGGCCTTGCCGACGCCACGGTCCCTTTAGAGGGAAGAGAGGTTAGCCCAGGCGTACGTCAAGACAGCGTCCGGGACAGTTTTGCGATCCTTGGGCCGTCGCTGCCTCTCCACATCCTCCCACGCGTCAGGGCCGGCTTCGTCAGCGAGACGCCGCTCACCTGCGCGCGCTCCGTGCGGCGGCGCGACGGAGCGCTATTAGAGCTCTGTCTGCACGCGGGAGGTCATCAATTCATTGCCGCTTGGATCGCGCATGCATGGCGCCTATCGGCGGAACGTCCCTCCCGCTGATCCCCCATGGAACTCTGCTGAAACCTGCGAGAGCTGGCCGGCTGGACTATCGATCGTCTTGCGTCAGGCGATCGAGCCCCACGCTTTGTCGCATCATACGGTCGCGTTTAAGGCTGCCTTAAGCTGGGAAGATGATTGCCCTTTCCATGCAGCGACAACGCCGGATGTCTTACCAAAGCGCCCTCTTGGCTCTTCCGCTACTCGCCCTTCCCATGGTGGGGCGTGGCGACACAACATCCTCCGCCGCCAATCCAGATGCGGTCTTTTCCTTCAGTGTCGAGCACGACGAGGAGGGCGTGGCGCTAGAACTCACCTGGGCGATCGCTCCGGGTTATTACCTTTATCGGGACCGGATCACCGCCACCCTCGACGGGCGCAGCGTAAGATCGGCAACGCCACGCGGTGTGTCCGAAGACTCGAATGCCCCCGGCTCGAGCCTTCGGGAGGTCTATCGAAGCATCGCCATAGCCGACACAATCGGCGAACAGTTACCAGAACAAGGAGAGCTCGTTGTCACGTACGAGGGCTGCGGTCAGAACGCGATCTGCTATCCGCCAATACATAAAGCGATCGACCTTGCGACACATTCATCCGGAACCTTCGTATCGGACGAAAGGGCCACGGGTGGCGAGACGGTTGCGCAGCATGCGTCCGACGAATGAGGGCATCTTCGCACGATGGATGACTGCTCTGCTCGCGTTCTAGACCCACCTTCCAAAGAGGTCTCCGCAACGATAGCCGAGGGCGTCGCATGGCGGATACCCGAGGTCCGCCTACGCGGTCATGCATCGCCTTGGGCTATCGGCTCACGTCATTGCAAAGCCCGCGATTCAGGCACGTGCACTTGGACGAGCGCCGACGGCGTCACGCCATCTCTTAAGATGCGTAGCATCTTCAGGTACCTTCTCCCTGATCGCCCGACTGAATTCTACAGCGACGAACGCGGTAATATCGACGATCGTAAAGCGAACTCCCGCCACATATTCAGAACCAGAGAGCCGGGAATTCAGCTCGGTGAAGAAATGTCGCACTCTCTGGCGACCTCTCTCCGCTAGTTCTGGGATCTGTTCGTAATCGACCGGACCGGTCAGGCCGCGGCTTTTGAAGCCTTTCGAGCTGTTGCGAAAGCACTCCATGATGGCCATAATGCCGTTCGTTTCCACGTCGCGCTGCCACATGGCAATGAGCGCCCGCTCCTTCGCATCGCGCCCCATCAGGTTCGGGTCTGGAAAAGTTTCTTCAAGGTACATGCAAATCGAGGTTGAATCGAGAAGCTTCGTACCGTCGTCCAGTTCAAGTATTGGCACGGTACGATGGGGATTGATCGCCCCGAACGCGTCGGTGAGTTGCTCGCCGTTGGCGAGGTCGACCATCTTCGTTTCGAGAGATACACCCTTCTCAGCGAGAAAGATGCGCACGCGCCGCGGACTGGGAGCCGTAGGACAGTCATAGAATTTCATTGTTTTGCCTCCCGAGAGGGTCGACGGCCCGGGGGCTAGGGGCCGCCGTTCATTCTATATCAACCGTACTAAAACGGTTAGGGGGCAACCGCAATGGCACAAATGTTCAACCGAACCGGAGTGCGCTCCTTTTTCCCGCGATCCAGCATGACACCATACTGGCCTATCGATTATCCAAGCACCCCCGCTCTTGAGAAGCGGGGGCCTGGATGCGAACTTCACGTTTCGCGGGGGTTCGGCCCCCCAGGCGCAAACGCTTTCATTCTTCGCGCAAGCCAACCGTCAACCGAAAGTGGGCCGCTTCCACCGATAACCAATGCGGCCAGGCAGGCAAGGTATAGCAAGTCCGTTTCATAGCCAGGCTGCCCGAAACGCGCGCCGGTCGATTCAATGGCCTGCAGTTTTATGGAAGAAAAGCCGTACTGTAAGTGGACCGTGAATATCGCCACCAACAGCACCACCGCCATGGGAACGCTGATCAACGGCACGAGCGCGCCCACAGCCACGCACATGCCGCCAATGATCTCGGTCCAGATCGTCAAGATCGCAAGGAACTTTGCGGCCGGCATCCCCATGGCGTGCAGAATTCCCGTGAAGTTATCAGATCCTCGCAAGAGCTTGGAAAAACCATGCTCCGCAAATCCGTATCCGACGATGAGCCGCAGCGGTAGAGGCGCCCAGCGTGCCACGGAGGATGACACAAGGTTCTGTCCTCTAGCGATGATTTCAAGAAGGCCGCGATGGGCATTGGACGTTGGATACAGAGCTTTAGACCTAGTCATGCATAACTCGCTTTGTGAAGAGGTAGATCGCCCGACTCGGCCGCGGATCTCAGAGGCTGAAGTCTGCGCGATCCATCGCACGGTACTCAACACCAACGTCGAGAGTGTGATTCGTGCCGCTTGCGTGCTTTCAAAACCGGGTGAAGCGGCAACTCGTTTGCAACGATAAGGGCATAGAGAACGCCGACCTATTTGATCGGCGACTTTGTGTACAACAGTCTCTCCTACGACTGTTTCGAAATGCAGTGGCAAGCGTGCGTGATCCCGGATCATCGAGGAAATCGTGAAGCTCTCGCTGTCCGCGCTCGACGCTCGCAGCGCTCTCCAACTCCCGGACAGACATGGCCAAGGGAGATGTTACCACCGGAGGTAACGCAAGCCCGCAACGTAACCTGACAGAACCAAGATACCCGTCGCCAGGGGGTACCAGGTGATCACAAAGAGTGGGCTGTCATCAAAGCAATTGGTGGCATAGAAGGTCGCGGCAATGCCGCTGGCAGCAAGACCCGCGAGTGCACCACTAAGGCCCGGATTGGCCGGTGCCCCTCGCCGCAGGGCGCGGATGAACAAGATCAAGGGTACCGAGCCGAGGGTCGGGATAATGGTCATGCAATTGACGGAGTTCGATCCGATCGCTTTTGTCACCCACTGAGTGCTGGGTACAACGGCGAGCTCGAGGAAGACGCTCAAGGTCAACAACAGCGCGGGCGCGAGAAGCAGCCACCCCCACCGTCCTGTTGACGACAGTGGCGTCGTATTGCGGAAAGTCCCTCCTACGGCAAGAACGACGACCGGGACGACGATCACGAACTTGAACAGAAAGCGCACGGTACCAAGGGCCCGGACGATGTCCTGCCGAAAGCCGATGGCTGAAAAGAAGATGAGCGCAACGAGGCTCGTGCCGAGGAGCAGCGCGGTAAGTAGGGAGATGCCGACGCGGGGTCCGATCAACCGATCAGCTGCTAGACCGCGTATGAGCTCCTCGGTTGTCACGGCAGGGCATCCCCTTGTTCCGCGGTACGCTGGTTGCGCCGCATCGGCGTTTATCCTTACGGAATATGGTCAGCTCACGTTGTCATACGTTTTGCCGCGCGCTTTGTTACAGCCGACGCGGGACAATCCCGCTGTCTGGTCCAGGATGCGCATTGCGGGAGCGAGCTTTTTCCAGCACACGATCCAGCGAAAGATGACCAGAGCCGCTGAGGGAAAGCGTGGCCAACCCGCCGAGGTACAGCAGAAGGATCTCATATCCCACTGGACCAAATTTCGTGCCTGTTTCGGTCACTTGCGCCAACTTCACTGAGAAGAACCCGTAGGGAAGATGGACAGTGAAGATCGCAGTGAGCAACACCACAGCCAGCGGAATGCTCGCAATCGGAATAAGAAAGCCCGTGAAGACAGCGGCGCCGCCCAATATCTCAACGGCAGTTGTGAGCCAGGCGGCGATATCGGGTAGAGGAACGCCCAGCGTGTGCAGCACGACCGCAAACGTGTCCGGTCCGCGCGTCAGTTTGGCAAAGCCGTGTGCCATGAAGCCATAGCCAACGATGAGACGGATCGGAAGTGGCGCCCAATCGCGGAGCGCTTCGATGGGTTGAGTGAATGGACGCATGGGAGGTGATCCTTGAAGATGGTTACGCTGCCGCCCAAAGGGGACGCGCACCTTAAGTGCAGCTTAAGACTTTCGGACCGCGCCGCCGCGCGGGGCAAATACCGATATTGGACTATTCAAATCCCGTTTATCAGCCCATGCGAGCGCAACGTTGGCGATTGGCAACGACAGGACCAAAAGGATTGAAAGCCGCCCGCGGTTTCTACAGGACGACGACTTTGGTTCCCAGCGGGATATGGGAATAGAGGTCAATGACGTCCTGATTCATCATGCGGATGCATCCTGAAGATACGGCCTTACCAATGGTCTCGGGTTCGGTCGTTCCGTGAATGCGATAGCGCGAGTCTTTCCCGTCCTTGAAAAGGTAGAGCGCGCGGGCGCCCAGCGGGTTTCCGATGCCTCCCTCCATGCCCTTCGCCCAGTTGGCATAGCGATCGGGTTGGCGCGCGATCATGGCGCTGGTGGGCGTCCAGTGCGGCCATTCGCGCTTCTCCTGCACGATACCGGTACCGGCAAAGGCGAGCCCCTCCCGTCCGACGCCGACGCCGTACCGTGTCGCCTGACCATCCTTCTGGACGAGATAGAGGAAGCGCTTATGCGGATCGACGACGATCGTGCCGGCCGGATAGGGTGATCGGTACGCCACCGTCTGCCTGAGAAACTGAGGATCCACATGCGAAGTGTCGACCTCGTCGATTGGAAACTTCTCCGATCCGATCGCGGCATAATGAGCGGGAGCGCTGGAAGCGGCAGGCATGAATGACGCAGTCGCGACCGGCCCGCCGGTGACAGAACAGCCCGCCAGGACGGCAGACAGGACGCAGGCAGACGCGACTAGCCGCACGCGGCGGCAAAGAGCAGAGCTCAGCATGAAATTATTGCCCCGAGAGAGCGCCGATTATTTCGTCTTTTGACGTGCGCGCGCGTCTGCGACCACTCGAACGAACCCCTGCTCATTCAAAGCCTGGTTGACCTTGAACCGCCCGACCAAAAAGCCCGGTGTTCCCTGCAGACCAATGGCTTCGGCGATATTGAGGTTGCGCTTGATAAGACGCGCGATGTCGTCCGCGTGACCGGTTATGTCGGAATCGAGCTGCGTCGCATCGATACCGGCATTCCGGGTGGCCTCAACCATTTTCTCCTCGGCGACCCCGTACCCGTCGATGTTCATCAAGGCGTGATGGACGGGCAGATATTTTTCTTGGTATTTCGCCGCGAGCGCAAGACGGGCCCCGATGATGGAGGTCGGGTGCAGGATCGGCCAGTCCTTGTACACGAGCCGGATGTTACCGTCCGCCTTGACGACCTTCTCGAGAGGCTTTGCGGCCCCTTTGCAATAGGGACAATTGTAATCGAAGAAGTCGACGATGGTCAGGTCGCCATTTGGATTGCCGCCCGTTGGCGTCTCTGGATCGTTGAAGATCATGTCTCGCGTGATTTCGTTGTCATCCGCAAAGGCTACGGACGGCATCACGAGGATGGTGGTCGAGAGAGCCGCAAGTTGTAGGAATTGAGTGCGCGATATCACGTTGCTCACGGAAGAGCTCCCATTAGTAGCGGCTAGGCCCGAATCGCCTTGGCCAGTTTGCTGAGGAAACCAGAGACGCCGACGTCGCCGACGATCCGAGCTTCTTGGATCTCGCGGCCCTCAGGGCTGAGGAAGACGATGGCCGGTGGACCGACGACGCCAAACCGCTTCATCAGGTCCTTGCTGTCGCGGTCATAATGCGTGAGGTCCGCTCGAACGAGAACAAAATTGCGGAAGGCCCGGCGCACGACTTCCTGCGAGAAGACATTGCGCTCCATGAGCTTGCATTCCGTGCACCACTCGGCAGAGAAATCCAGCATGATGGTCCGGCCCTGCTTGCGAGCCGCGTCGATGGCGCCGTCGAGATCGGCTCCATTCGTGACGATTCGAAATTCGTTTGTGACGAGGTGTAATCCGTCTGCTGAACCCGTAGCGTTCGCAGGCGCCGTGACGAGACCGAGCGCGGCCAATGGCTGAAGCGGTTCATAGATAGCGACGCCTGCACCCGCAGCAAGCGCTCCGCCGTAAGCAACGCTCAAGGCGCCGAGCGTTGCTGCGGCTACGTGCGCGCCCTTACGCGGCTTCGCTTGCAACCAGGTCAAAAGGAAATATCCCCCCATAGCGAGGAACAACCCTCCCCACGCCGCCGCCATCAGCCGGACGGGCAGAACCCGCGACAACATCCAGACGGCAAGTGCAAGAAACACGAAGCCAAAAACATGCTTGGTACGCATGAGCCATGCGCCAGAGCGCGGAAGTACCCTGGCGCCCAGGACGCCGAAGGCAACAAGGGGCAAACCCATTCCGAGACCGAGCGCAAACAAGGCAAGCGAGCCGTGCAGCACTTGCCCGGTTTGCCCGACATAGATCAGGGCGGCCGCGAGCGGCGGTGTAACGCAGGGGCCGACGATCAGTGCGGATCCAAAGCCGAGTGCGGCCGCGCCGCCGACCGAGCCTTTGTTTCCGGCCGACTGCGCCAGTCTGGCGGTCCAGGATTGCGGAAGTTGGAGCTCATAGAGACCAAACATGGAAAGCGCCAGAGCCACGAAAACCAGGCTCATTGCAAAGACCGCCGCGGGGGTCTGCAGGACGGCTTGAAGATTTTCGCCGGACCACGCGGCAAAGATGCCAAGCGTGCCGTAGGCCATAGCCATCGCGACGACGTAGGCGGCGGAGAGCACGAAGCTGCGCCCGAGGGATAGTTCTCCCTCGGTGCGCGCCAGCATTCCCGACATGATCGGGATCATGGGAAACACGCAAGGCGTCAGCGACAGCAAAATGCCGAAGCCAAGGAACGCGAACATGGTCGAGATCAGGCCGCGGCCGAAGAGCGCCGCTGATTCGTCTTCGATTCCATTGGTGGGTGAAGCCGCCGGCGTCTCTGGGATTCGGAGCTCATCCGCGTCTTGGCCGGAAGTGGATGCCGCCTGAGCCCCGTCCGGGGCGTCGCTTACCAACAGGGATGCCAGATCGATGGCCTTGGAGATCGGCGGGTAGCAGATAACGTTCTCTGCGCAGCCTTGATAGGTGACAACCAAAGTGCCTTTGGCCGGCAGTACATCAGACCCAACGGTTGCTGTTGTGGATCCGTGGTAGACCTCGGTTGGCCCGAAATTGGGATCGTCCTTGGGTTCGCCCTGCGCCGTCTCGATCCGAACAGGTCGCCCGTCGACAGAGGCCTGGATGCGATCGCGGTACAGATAGTGTCCGGGCAGAATGGACCAGCCGACGCGCACACCGCCATTTTCGGCCGCTTCCGCACGGAACCGGAACGCCTGATCGGGCGGGGTTATTCCGCCTGCCCCAGCAGGCCCGACACCCGCGATAAAGCCCAGGAGCAAGGTAACAAATCCGAGAATGCGGACGTATGGCATGGAGACCCTTCCGTAGCGAAGGGGGCCTCTGTGACGCCGCTACCTTAAGCCAGCCTTAAGGTTGGCCGCCGACACGAACTTCAGCAAAGGGAGCGGCAGATATGCGCATTCTGGTGGTCGAGGACGACACGGTTCTGGCCAACGGGTTGAAGGTCGGCCTTGGTCTCCATGGCGCTACGCTCGACGTCGTCTCAAACTGCGCCGATGGACAGGCCGCTCTGGCGGCCGACACGTTCGACGCGCTCGTTCTTGATGTCATGCTACCGGATGGCTCCGGACTGGATCTTTTGGCGTCGCTTCGCGCCAAGGGCGATCGAATTCCGGTCGTTCTTCTCACGGCACTTGACGAGGTGTCGGATCGGATCAAAGGGTTGGACGCGGGTGCGGACGACTACCTCGGCAAGCCCTTCGATCTTGATGAACTCGCGGCTCGGGTACGTGCCATCGGTCGCCGGCAAGCAGGACGGGCCGTCTCATCCGTCTCGCATGACGGGGTCACGCTCGATCTCGCGCGATTGACGGCGACCGTAAACGGTACGGACATTTCCTTGTCGCGCCGGGAATTCGCGATTCTTTCGACACTCATGGACCGCCCGGGTGTCGTCTTTTCCAAAAGCGATCTCGAAGCCAAGCTGTATGGTTGGCAAGAGGAGATCGAGAGCAATACCGTGGAAGTTCATGTCCATAAGCTACGGGCAAAGATCGGGCGATCGCGGATCGAGACGGTTCGCGGCATTGGGTATCGGATGAGGTCAAACCGGTCATGAATTCGCTCAAGCGCAGGCTGTTTTTCATCCTCGTCGCCGCAACAGGCCTGATCTGGCTCGCCGCCACCTGCTGGATCTATGTCGGGACGACCCGCGAAGTTGAAAACGTCCTCGATTCCCGGCTGCAGGAAGCGGCCCGCATGGTCCTGTCGCTTGCTTCGAGTAACGGTGCCGGGTCCTTTCAGAAAGATGCCGACGCCAGCCACCCAGGCGACCCGCTTAGTTACGAGCGCCAGCTCTCATGCCAGATTTGGTCGCTCGACGGCCGGTTGGTCGCGCGATCAAGCGGCGCGCCGAGCGAAAAATTGAGCGATACCCGAACGGGATTTTCCGAACGCATCATCAAGGGCGAGACCTGGCGCGTCTTTACGGCCGAGGATCCCGTGAAGAACGTGCGTGTTCTGGTCGGTGACCGGCTAGGCTTACGGGAGGCCTTCGTGACGGACATCATGAAGGGATTGGCGGCGCCCATGCTGCTGATCATTCCCCTTCTCGCGCTCCTTATTTGGGTCAGTCTTAATCGTGGCCTCAAGCCGATACAAACCTTGGCGGAAGATTTCAAGCGACGCGATGCGGATGATATGACCCCCGTCAGGTCCGATGGCATCCCCACTGAAATTCAGCCGATGGTCGCTTCGCTTAATAATCTATTTGGGCGTGTCGAAAACGCGTTGCGGCACGAAAGGGACATCACAGCATTTGCCGCGCACGAACTGCGCACGCCGCTCGCGGGTCTTCGCACGCAAACGCAGATCGCGATGACCGCTACGGATTCGGACATCCGAAACGCGGCGCTCCGGCATATCCTGCTTTCTGTCGATCGAACGGCGCGGCTCGTGCGGCAGTTGCTCACAATGGCGAGGCTCGATTCCGAGACTCGCGCGCCGCTAGCGCCTGTTCGCGTCGGCGATGTCTTGGAGGAGATGCTGCAGGCTTTGCCGGCTTCCGACCGGGAGGCGGATGTCCTCATCGACCCCTCGTTAAATTCAGCCGTCGTTACCACGAACCACGAAGCATTGCTTCTGGCGGTTCGCAACCTGCACGAAAATGCCGTTCGCCACATGCCGGCACGCGGGACTGTTCGCTGGTCAACGGAACACACGGCAGACGCCACGAAGCTCGTGGTGGAGGATACCGGCCCCGGCATTGCCGGCGACGAGTTGAAACTCGCAACCAATCGCTTCTTCCGGGGACGCAACAAGTCTTCTCTTGGGAGCGGCCTTGGTCTGTCCATCGTCACCTTGGCGCTGCGGGCGGGCGGCGCGCAATTGCGCCTGCTGAACCGCATCGACGCCACTGGATTACGCGCTGAAATTGTGTGGCCCTCGCTGCAACCGCCCTCTCCTGCACGGGAGCGATCGCCGATCTACACATCCACCTCGGCTTCCCAGCCCCTACCTGCTTGACGGCGATCGTCCTACACGTCTTCCAACGTAACGCCGGATTACTGACTGTTCCTCTCGCGGGATGCGACGAGCCAACGTTGCGGGCCAATTGTCAGACGAAGCATTTTCGTTCAGTTACCGCGCCGCCATGAGAAAGGTACTGGACTTGGACTGTCGCGCGGGGGGGGGTACTTGTCCCGGCGCGAATTCGCCGCGTCCCTCTATGCGACGTAACGTAAGGTTGGTGACACCGCGAGGCCTGCGCGCGTGATCTGCGCGGGCAAAGAAAGCCAGTATCATTGTTCACACGGGAGCAACAGGTAACGCGCACATCTCATAAGGCTAGGTGCTCACTGGGAAGTCTCAAACACCTTTACTCCTCTTCAGAAAGCTTATCGACAGAGAATGGGCCACTCCCGCACACCACAACCGTGACGAGACCCGCGAGATAAAGCAAATCCGTTTCGTAGCCGGGTTGACCGAATTGGGCGACTCCCGCCTTGTAGGCTTGCAACTTAATTGAACTAAAGCCGTGTTGAAGATGAACGGTAAAGGTGGCCACAAACAATATGATTGCCATCGGGATACTGGCGAGCGCCACAAATGCCCCTAAGATAAAGGCGAGGCCTCCCAAGATCTCAACCAGCACCACAAGCCAAGATGCGGCGTATGGCAGAGGAACGCCGATGGCGTTGAGAATGTAGCCAAAGTTCTCTGGACCACGAAAGAACTTCGCAAGACCGTGAGCCATAAATCCGTAGCCCACCACAAGACGCAACGATAGCAAAGCCCAGTCTTTTCTCGAACTCTGCAAAGCGGACACTGACGTAAATGAACGGAACGTGCTGAAGTTCATAGTAAGGCCCCGTGGATCAATTAAGTCTGTGGGCCAAGCGAAGCTTAGGCCGCTGTGCGCAGCATTGGCGAGGATCACTCCGTTTGCAAACTGCACGTCGCAAAAACGGCCAATCCTTGCCGAAGTCTGCCCAGATGCCGGAATAGTATGCAGGTCTCGCTCACACTAAGGTCGCCGCTGCGCGGCAAGACGACTGTCCGGAGCGATGTCGCTTTGGACAAGCGGAGCTGGATTGCTCTTGCGTAATAGGACCGATGCGCTTGGATCACGAGCAAAAATCAATTGGACCTCACATGAGGTATAAGTCCGCCTGGAAAGGGCCGAAGTTGCGCTACTCTTATCAGGCATAGCTCAGCCCAATTCGTCACCTGCACAGCGCGATCGTGGTCAGGCGACACTACGTTCCATCGAATGGATTGCCGGGATGGCCGATGTCATCGAACGACGTGTATATGATATGGCGGCTCCGTCCCAGAATCAGTAGAAGAACCATCGCCATCAGCTCGACGTACGCCATTTGACCTCTCCTATGAAACTTGCGTGGCGATTCCGCCGGTTGCATGATTGAGTTCCTCGATATAGCGACGTCTTGCATAAGCTTCGTTTAAAAAGCCAACTACGGAATTCTCCGCGTTGCGGTCAACGACCGCAAGCACATCGGCTTCTGCCTCCTCGAAGCATTTCATGGCCGAAACGACGTTTAATGAACCAGTGAGCATGGTCTCCGCGTACTTGGCCAACGCGACTACTTCCGTTGAATCGCAATTATTATCCGCTTCGCTCGAAAAGACATCTGGCAGGAGGACGACTCCCCGGTAGCTTCCCTTGTCGTCAATGAGAAAAAGCGCTTGGTGCGATCCGAGTAGGAATAGCTTTCTGCACGCGGCGATCGTCGTGTTGAGGCGAACAGTAGCCACGTCCCTCCGCATCATGGAAGATACCGTCAACCCGCGAAGCCAGCCGACGTCGTCCGCGCTACGAACAGTCTCGCCGCGAAGATACAATCTCCATGTGGAAAACGAATGTCCAAACAGGCCGCGGACAAGAATGCTTGTTACAGTGCATGCTGCCAAGACCGTCGCGGTCACTTGAAAATCGTGGGTCATCTCAAGCACCAGAAACGCCATAGTCAGTGGCCCGCCAACGATGGCTACGCCCAGCGTTGCCATGCCGGTGAGCGCACTTACAGTGGCGTCCAAGCCGACCAACATCCCATCAGCTACGAAATTCGTCGCAAGACCGTAAAGCTTGCCCAAAAGGCTTCCAACAAAGAGCGACGCAAAAAATAGGCCACCGCGAAAACCTGAGGCAAGAGATACGATGCAGGCCAGCAATTTGAGCAGAATGATCGTGATAACGAGGCCGGCCGGTATGACCTTAGCGAAGTCCAAAATCATCGCGCCATGCCCAGCGGCCAGCACTTGAGGCGTGTAGAGCGCCATCCCCCCAACGCAGAGACCTCCAAATACAGGTTTTAGCCAAACGGGAATCCATTTTTGGCTTAGTATCTGCTCGGCAAAGCCGGAGATTCGCATGGTCGCGATGCCGATGAGACTTACGATAACCGCCAAGCCGATCAGCGCCACGGATTGACCAATAGACGCCGGCGCGATGCTTGAAACCTCCAGAGAATAAGGTGCCCCGGAGACGTGCTCGGCGACATAAGCCGCCGAGATTGACGCAGCGAGAATTGGTGCCGCACTACTAACGGAATACGCTCCAATGATTAGTTCACAGGCATAAAAGGCACCCGTCAGCGGTGCGTTGAAGGCGGCCGCGATGGCTCCGGCCGCACCGCATCCCACCATCAACCGAAGGTCGTTCCTGCGAAGATTGAGCCATCGGCCACAAAGCGAAGCGGCACCCGAACCGATCTGGGTGTATCCGGCTTCAAGACCAACGGATGCGCCACATCCATTCGAGAGGAGGGTTTGTGCGCTGACCACGAGGCTATCCCGTAAAGACATGTTTCCGCCGCGCAACGCATTCGCCTCGACCGGGTCGACGGCATTCGAAATCCTCCATCGCCGCCGACCCCACTCCATCCATCCAAGAGCAAGACCACCAAAAGCGGGAGCCATCAATGCCGCGGCCGGGCTTACAGACTCGTGCGCGCTGAGATGCACATCCAAGGGAATACCGTAGATCGCCACATGAGCCAATTGAGACACCCAGCTCATAAGTGCCACGGTCAAGCCCGAGAAACATCCGACGAGGATGGCTATAGGAGTGAGAAAAAACTCGTTCTTGCGTATGAGCGTCCGCAGTCGAAACAATAATCCATGCGGTGGATCAGAAAACACGACAGGCATACTGATCAATCATCCCCAGCTAGGCTAATTGTCCTGTCAATCGTTCATGAAAAGCCATACTGCGGGAGTCGAGTCCAACAAAGACTACCCTGCGTCCCAGCGAGTGGTACTTTGTTTCAATCGCATCGAGTGCCGCAACGGTCGATACATCCCAAATTTGAGAATGCGTGAAGTCGAGGGTGACACTCTTCGGATCATCCGCATAGGAGAAGTGTTCTACAAGATCGTTACTACTTCCAAAGAAGAGGGGTCCGTGAATAAAATAGCGTACCGATATTCCGTCCTCACCGGGCTTTCGTTCAACCCGGATGACATGCGCGACGCGGCGCGCAAACAACACCATGGCGAGGAGAACGCCACCACCTACACCGAAAGCCAGGTTTCCAGTGACGATGGTGATCACGACTGTTATGACCAACACGGCGGTCTCTGATTTTGGCATTCGCTTCAATGTCGTTGGCGCCACACTGTGCCAGTCAAAGGTCTTTACAGCTGCGATCATCATGACTGCCGCCAAGGCCAGCAAAGGAATTTGTCCCATTAAGCCGCTCAATGCAGTGACTAGCACAAGCAGGACAGCCGCGGCCGCCGCCGTCGACACCCGAGAACGGGCCCCGCCGATTTTCACGTTGACGACGGTTTGCGCGATCATCGCGCAGCCGCCGATCCCGCCGTAGAAGCCGGCGACGATGTTTGCGAGGCCAAGGGCCCAAGACTCCCTCCCTTTGTGCGAGCGCGTGTCGGTGACTTCATCAACCAGCTTGGCTGTTAAAAGAGACTCGAGGAGTCCAACTAGCGCAACGCTGAGAGCCGTCGGCCAGATGATGTTTATGGTCTGCAGGTTGACCGGAACAATCAGCGGTGTGATTCCTGGAAGTCCCGGCGCAATCGCGCCGCTGTTGCCAGCGACGTTGGGAACGACGAGATGGCCAAGAATGACAATTGTTGTGATCGTCACTATGGCGATAAGAGGCGCTGGAACAATCGTAATGAGGCGTGGCGCAAGCAACACGATTGCGATCGTCAGTCCAAACAGGGGGTACACTAGCCACGGTACATGGAGGATATGAGGCACCTGCGCGAAGAAGATCAGGAGGCCTAGAGAATTGACGAAACCGATCATCACCGATCGTGGAATGAAGCGCGTCAATCGCGAAAGTCCGAGTAAGCCAAAAGCAATTTGGATGAAGCCGGCCAGCACGATCGTGGGCAGAATGTATCCAACACCATGTGTTTTGACCATCGGGCCGATCACGAGCGCGATTGAGCCTGCCGCCGCCGTTACCATCGCGGGGCGGCCACCCAGCACCGACATTAGGAGTCCTAGGACAACAGACGAGAACAGAGCAACTTTTGGGTCCACACCGGAAACGAAGGAAAAGGAAATTACTTCGGGGATCAAGGCCAACGCCGTCACCACGCCCGCGAGCACCTCGCGGACGAATTCGCGGGGAGACGACATCACCGATGCAATCGACGGCGTGTCTTCAAACGCGATCTGGCTCATCGTTTCGTCCATCGTCGTCATGGCGCTCAACTCATGGCTTGCTTGAGCGCATCAACCAAGTCGGTTTTTTCCCAGGAGAAGCCGCCATCGGCCTCCGGCTCGTGCCCGAAATGACCGTAAGCGGCGGTTCGCGCGTAGATCGGCTTGTTGAGCTCGAGATGCTTGCGGATGCCGCGCGGCGTCAGGTCCATGGATTCGGCGACGGCCTTCTCCAACCTGTCTTCGGCGACCTTGCCGGTGCCGTGGGTGTCGATATAGATTGACAACGGTCGCGCTGCGCCGATGGCGTAGGAGAGCTGCAACGTTGCCCTGTCGGCGAGCCCAGCGGCGACGATGTTCTTGGCGAGATAGCGCGCCGCATAAGCTGCGGAGCGATCGACCTTGGTAGAATCCTTGCCCGAGAAAGCGCCGCCGCCATGCGGCGCCGCACCACCATATGTATCGACGATGATCTTGCGCCCGGTCAGCCCGGCGTCTCCATTGGGACCGCCAATGAAGAATTTTCCGGTCGGATTGATGTGCCAAATCGTCTTGTCCGCGATCCAGCCTTCAGGGAGCGCCGCCCGCACGTAGGGCTCGACGCATTCGCGTACCTGGTCGGAGCTCATGTCCTCGATTAGATGCTGGTGCGAGACCACGATCTCACGTACGCCGACCGGCTTACCGTTTTCGTACTGCACGGTGACCTGGCTCTTGGAGTCTGGTCCCAGCACCTTTTCCTCACCGGCGTGGCGGGCTTCCGAAATCAACCGTAAGATCTTATGGGCGTAGAAGATTGGGGCCGGCATCAGCGCCGGGGTCTCGTTCGTCGCGTAGCCGAACATGATGCCCTGGTCGCCCGCGCCCTCCTCGCGGTTGGTGCCGGGCTGGTCGGCATCGACGCCTTGCGCGATGTCGGCTGATTGCGGGTGCAGCAGCACCTCGACGTCGGCGCTTTCCCAGTGAAACCCCTCCTGCTCGTATCCGATGTCCCTGATCGCGACGCGTGCGACCTGCGCGATTTGCTCGTTGGTCACCGAGGACGGCCCGCGCGTTTCCCCAGCGATCACCACTTTGTTGGTGGTCGCCAGCGTCTCGCAAGCGGCGCGGATGCTCCAGGGATCGACACCAGCCCTGGCGCCCTCACGGAAGAATAGATCGACGATCTCATCGGAGATGCGGTCGCAGACCTTGTCGGGATGACCTTCCGACACGGACTCGCTGGTAAAGAGATAGGATGCTCGCATGGGTTTCCCCTGATCAGTTCGGCCCGCGCACGACGCAGCGGAACCCGATGTGGCTTGTGGATGAATCGATACTTTCGCCCTGGCGCGCGGCAGGCCGCGCGCGCAGGCAGTAATTGGGGGCGCACAGATGCGAGCCGCCCTTGACGACCCGCAGCATTCTGCGCGGATCGAGGCTTTCGCGATGGCAGCAGGATTTTTCGGCATCGCCTGCCGGCGCATAGGGCGTGACTGTCCACTCCCAGACATTGCCGCAGACGTCATGGAGCCCGTACCCGTTCGGCGGAAACGCGTCGACCGGAGAGGTGCCCTCGTAGCCGTCCTCTGCGAGGTTCTCGAAGGGAAAGCGCCCCTGCCAGGTGTTGGCGAGATAGCGCCCGTCGGGGTTGGCCGCGTCACCCCAGGCGTAGGCGGCACCCTCAAGCCCGCCGCGAGCGGCAAACTCCCATTCCACCTCGTTCGGCAACGCCTTGTCGGCCCATGCCGCATAGGCTTGGGCATCCTCGTAGTTGACGTGCACGACGGGGTAATTGTCCCTCTGGGCGATCGAACTGTTTGGCCCGTTCGGATGCCGCCAGTTCGCGCCGGGCACATAGGCCCACCAGGCGCGATGATCGCGCAGGCTGACCGGGCGCGGCGGTTTGACAAACACGAGCGAACCCGGAACGAGGAATTCTTCGGCCGCGTCCGGATACATTTCCCGAGTCGGCGTTCGCTCCGAGAACGTGACATACCCCGTTGCCTCGACGAAGCGGCGGAACTGCGCGTTCGTGACGGGATGACGGTCGATCCAGAAGCCGGCCGTTGTCTCAGGTCGGACCGGACGCTCCTCGCGGTAGAAGGCGTTCGAACCCATCAGGAATGCGCCGCCGGGAATCCAGACCATGTCTTCCCGGCGGGTAGCGCTGGCGGGGCCGATCACCGGGGATGCGACGCCGTTCCGCGCCTCCCCGTGCTTCGAACAACAACGTGTTGCAACCTGCTCCACGGCCCCTGCTCCCTGATCAGCTGAAGTTCTGCTTCGGCACAAAGTCGAGCGGCGACCCCGGCGGGATCAGCTCTTCCTTCTTCACGCTGTCCTCGAAGTCGCGGACGATGCGGTGCGCGTGCTGCATCACCCACCAGCGTACATAGCGCTGGTTGACGGCCTCACGCTCCTTCGGGTCTTCCTGCAGATGTGTGATACGGGCGAAGCCGAGCGGCAGCTCCGGATCGTGGAAGTGCTGCTGCCGCTTGAAGTTGATCTTGAAGTCCTTCCACTTCACGGCATGCAGTTCGTCCTTGAGCCAGACGATGCAGGATTCGCGGTTGGAGTCCGTCTGTTCGCCCAGGAAGAATGCGGTCTGGTCCTTGCCGTCGATCAGGCGGTCCTTCGGTGCCTCGCAGCCGACAAACTTCAGCAGCGTGGTGAACATGTCGGTGACATGCACCATCTCGTTGCTCTCGACGCCCGCTGGAACGTGGCCGGGCCAGCGGATCAACAGCGGCGTGCGGATGCCGCCCTCGGCGGAGGAAAAGTAGGAACCGTCGAAGAAGCCACCAGTGCCGCGGCCGGCCAGATGATCCTCGGCGCCGTTGTCGCCGCACATCACGACGATGGTGTTGTCGCGCACGCCGAGCCGGTCGAGCGTATCGAGCAGTACGCCAAAATCGTGATCCAGCATCAATAGGCAATCGCCCCAGTCGCCGTTGGTGCTCTTGCCCTTGAACTCGTCGCGCGGGCTCATCGGGAAGTGCATGAGCGAATGGTTGAAGTAGCAGTAGAAAGGCTTGTCGTCCTTGACCGCCTTCTCCATGAATTTGATGGCGCGCTTCTGGTACTCGAGGTCGCACGTCTCCTTGGTCTTCATGGTGAGCTGCTGGTCCTTCAGCGGCCAGGCGCCCTTACCCTTCATCCCCTCATGCATGTGCGAGTAGCCGTCGCGCTCAGCGACGTAATGCGGATCTTCCAGCCACATGCATTCGTCGTAGGTGCGCAAGGGTCCGTACCATTCATCAAAGCCGTGATCTGTCGGGAAACGGCCGTCCTCGGCGCCGATATGCCACTTGCCATAGATCGACGAGGTGTAGCCGACTTCGGCCAGGATCGAGGCGATGGTCCGCTCCCACGTGACGATACCGCCGCCATTGCCACCCAGCGCAATCGTGTGATTGCCCGAGCGGATCGGAAAGCGTCCAGTCATCAGCGCCGAGCGGGTCGGCGTGCACTGCGGTTCGACCACATAGTGGGTCAGCTTCATGCCTTCCTTGGCGAACGTGTCCATCCGCTTGGTGTCTGCGCCGCGCAGGATGCCGCCGCCGTAGCAGCCGAGCTCCCCCATGCCGAGATTGTCGACGTGAAAGAACAGAATGTTTGGTTTCTTTGCCATATATAGCTCCGATTGATGGCGTTGCTCACGCCAGGTCTTCGATCGTTGATTGCGCTTACTTCACGGAGTGACGCTCTTGCCATTTCGGACCGGAACGGCGCATGTAGTGCTGTTCCGGCCGGTATCTGCGGCCAAAGAGTGCTGCGAGCCGGCGCCACCCTGCTGCGAGCAGTGCGCCGAGTTCGACCATGCCGCCATTGCCGGCATGAAGGTTGCTACGTTTCCTTGCCATCGATCGCTCCGATGGACTGGTGCGAGGACGCACCAACCCCTTAACCGCGCGGGTCACGCGCCATTTTCCTTGTGACGTTGTTTTCGCTCCCTGTCCGGCAGCAGAAATTGTATGTCAGTAAAGTTCGCCCACTCCTTTCGGTCCCACTTTCATTCCAAAGCCCGACAGCCCGCGGTCCTTGATTTCCGGAGCCATCGCAGCAAGCGACTCTTCGCGGATCAGCCCTTTTAGCTCCTGAACCAGGTTCATGAATTCGGGAGTGTCGGTCATGTCGGCTGTCCGTGGCCGCGGCAGCGGCACCTTAATTTCCGCCTTAATGCGACCGGGCCGCGCAGTCATCACGTAGATGCGGTCGGACAGGAAGATCGATTCCTCGATGTCATGGGTGATGAACAGCACGGAGATGCGGAACTGCTGCCAGATATTGGTCAGGATCTCCTGCATCACCACGCGCGTCTGGGTGTCGAGCGCGCCGAACGGCTCATCCATCAGCAGCACCTGCGGGCTCGTCGCCAGCGCGCGGACGATGCCGATGCGCTGCTTCATGCCGCCCGAGAGCTGATCGGGATAATGGTTTTCGAACGACAGGAGCCCTGCGAGATCCAGCAGTGAGCGCGCCGTGGTGAGGCGCTTGCTCTGATCGATGCCGGCCATCTTCAGGCCGAACTCAACGTTCTTACGTACGGACAACCAGGGAAACAGCGAATACTGTTGAAACACGACGCCGCGGTCCGAACCGGGCTTGGTGATTTTCTTGCCGTCGAGCAGCGCCTCGCCCTTGGTCGGCTTGACGAAGCCGGCGACGATGCTCAGCAAAGTGGACTTCCCACAGCCGGACGGCCCGATCAGCGAGACGAACTCGCCGGGCTGCACGTTTAGCGAGACGTCCTTGACCGCGATGATCTCGCTCTCGTCGGCTCCGAAAGTCACGCCCATACTACGGACGTCGATTAAGCCCTTTGCGATCTCGGCATGGCTATCGGTGACGCTCATTTCCGGCCTCCGGGTGCAAAGGCAAGCCACGGCATCAGGAGGAAACCGACCATCCGGATGATGCCGCTGCAGGCCAGTCCAAGAACGCCGATCGTGATCATGCCGAGCATGATCGAGGGATAGTCGACCAGCGAATAGGCTTCCCACGTGAAGTAGCCCACGCCGAACTGGCCGGAGATCATCTCGGCGGCGATCAGCGATACCCACGCCACGCCCATGCCGACCGCGAGGCCTGTGAAGATATGCGGCAGTGAGCCGGGCAAGATCACGTTCCAGAAAAGTTTCGCCTCGTTGGCGCCGAGGCAGCGGCCGGCACGGATCAGCACGCCGTCCAGCGAGTGCACGCCGTGGATGGTGTTGAGCAAGATCGGGAAGAACGCGCCGATGAAGGTAATGAAGACGATCGCCGCCTCGTTATTCGGCCACAGCATGATCGACATCGGCACCCAGGCAATCGCGGGGATCGGCCGCAATATTTCCACGCAGGGCAGAAACAGGTCGCGCACGCGCTCATACTTGCCGATCGCAAGCCCCATCGGTACGCCGATAGCGATCGCAATGAGGAAGCCGGTCAGGATGCGCCGCACGCTGATGGCGATGTTGACGAGATATTTGTTCGACAGCCCGACCTGAGTGAGTTGGTGGAAGACCTCGGCAGGCGTCGGCACGTTCTTGAAGCGGATATAGAACTCGAAACGATATTTCGTTCCGAGATACCAGACCAGGAACAGCGCACCGATCGAGATACAGCCGAGAGCGAAGGTAATGATGCGGTCGCGGGTGATGCGCCGGGACAACCAGCGGGTCATGTCCTGCAGCGTGACCCCTTGCACGATTTCGGGCTCAGCCGTAACCGTTTCGGTCGCGACTGGCTCGGGCGCCGGCTGCCCTTCCCTCGTTGTCGCCTCGGGCTGTTCGGGGGTCGACGTCATGATACTCTCGACGATCCGTCGTGGATCGATTTCTGTCGTTTCGATCGGAATCGCTGCAACCTTCGCTTTCGTCATGCTGCCCATCGCCGACGCCTATTGCCCGACATTGATGGCGGAGAGCGCCTCGGTGTAGGTGGCGAGCTTGCCGCCGTTGCTTGCAGCGTAGGTCTCCGCGTCCTTCTTCAGCAGGAACGGCACGACGACGGGGCTCTTCGCGTCCGGCTTCACGGCGTAAAAGGCGGCATCGGCGAAGACCTTGATGCCAAGCTCATGATCGACGAGATAGACTGCATTGATCTTCTTGCCCTCGGACGTGTACTTCTTCACGCCCAGCAGCGTGCAGACCGGCGAGGAGAACGGCACGATGTCGCCACCTTGGATCCACACTTCGCCGGCAAGCTTGGGATCGTTGACCGGCGCGTTGCAGACCGGATCAGAGCCCGCGATGTTGTAGGTATCGAAACTCGCGAGCTGCTTGTCGTAGTCGAGGCCGAGCTCCTTGTAGGTCCGGCGGATGTAGCTGTCGTTGATCCAGGCCTTGATATCGAGCGGCTTGATCATGTTCAGTTTCTGCAGAATTGCGTAGTTCGCGCCTACCGCGTCGACCAGCAGCGGCTTGATGGTGGGATCGAGCGTGTGCACGCCGCCAGGGCCGAGGAAGATGTAGACCACTTCCTTGTTGATCTTGGTCCATTCCTCGATTTTCTCGGCGGCAATCTTCGGATCCTTGCGCATCCAGTCGTTCGCCTCGATCAGCGACTTAAGGTATGCGATCACGATTTCCGGATACTTTTCCGCAAAATCCTTGCGCACGACCACGCCGTGAAAGGTCGGGACCTTGGTCTCCGCGCCGTCGTAGATCTTGCGCGCGAATCCCTTGAACGGCAGCAATTCGGCGAACGGTACGAAGTCACCATGCGCGTCGATGCGTTTTTCCTGGAGATTGGTGCTGCCGACTTCGGGCGATTGCGAAACCAGATTCCAGAAGTCCGGCGGAAGGCCTTTCTTCTGCAGCGAGGTCAACATCATGCCGTGCGCGGCCGAGCCGAACGGCACGGAAACGTTCTTGCCCTTGAGATCGGCGAGTTCGTAGTAAGGCGAGTCCTTGTGGACCACGATGCCATTGCCGCCGCCGACGGCGTTGTAGGCGATGATGGCGATCAGCTGGGTCGGATTGTTGGTCGCCTGCCCCGTCGCACCGTTCACCATCAACGGATAGTCGCCCATCATCCCGATCTGGATGTTGTTGGCCATCATGCCGTTGGTAATCGGCGGGCCCGAGGTGGCATTCTGCCAGGACAGCTTGTACTCGAAGTCCTTATACTTGCCGGTCTTCGGCAGGTTCTTTTCGAGGAGACCAAGCTCCTTGATGACAACGCCACCGCTGACCGTATTGGTCGTCGTGTTCTGTGTGCCGATGCCGATTTCGATGGTCTCGGCGCGGGCCGTTATGGGTGCGAAGAATGTCGTTGCGATGAGGGTCAGCATCAGCCGTGAAAGCGAACAGGAAATTCTCATCATGAATCCTCTTTAAGCGTCCGGTCCGACAGGAAGCGCGAGCATTGCCAAGTGCCGCAGCCGATCGGCGCGGCGAGGCCATCCGGCTTGGCGTTGCCCTCTCGAAGGGCAGCCGTGTTTGGCCCATAGGCACACCTTTCAAACCGTAGCGGCTTGTGAAAGTGACTCAAATCCGACATCGCCTTCGCAACCTTGTTTCGCTGGCGATAGATTGGACGCAGCGGTATGTTCGAGAAACAGCGAACGGACTATTCGGGCAAATCCTTGCCCAGAAACCCTGACAACCCAATAATTGGGCAGCTCGCGCATGAATACTGATCGCGTCTTGGGCGTTCTGCCCACTTTATGGTCAGGGATCGCGTCTCGGCAATTTAGCCTTCGCTCGCAAGGCTTCCTTTAGAGGGCTTCTCTTCCCGCAATCGCTTCAATCCCTCCGCATCACTGACAACGATATTCGTGCCGTGCGGATGGGCGATACCCAACTCGGCGTAGCGCTTGAGAGTCGTTGTCACCCATTGTCGCGTGACCCCGATCATATGGGCGAGATCAGCATGAGTGAATGACGCCGCGATCAGCACGCCCTGGGGCTCTTCCACGCCATAGAGATCCATCAAATGAAGAAGAAGATGGGCGAGCCGCTCGGTTGGAGAATGCGCGCCGAGCATCTGAGCGAGCGCAGAATAACAACGTCCTTTGAAGCTGAGCCCTTCGATGACATTAATGGCCAAGACCGGCATTTTTGTTACCATTGCCTTTAGGACATGGCCCGGGAGATGAAGCACGCTACTGTTAACGGCGGCTACACCTGACCACACGTAGACTCCTTTGTTAAAGACGTCCGGCCCACCTACGAAATTTCCCGGGTGCCAGTACGCCAGCGTGATTTCGCGCCCAGAGGGACCGACATAGAAAACTTTAATGCGCCCTGTTTCGACAAGATAAATGCCATCTTGCGGGCTCCCTTGACTGAAAAGCGGCGTACCGCGGTAAAGCACCTTTCGCTTACCCGAACTGATCACCCTCTCGATTTCGGATTCGGTAAGGCCTTGGAAGAGGGGTGTCGGTCCACCAACTCGAGCCCTTTCGGCAGGAATTAGCATGGCTCCAAAGTGGCCGGCGTGCCTGTCATCCGGAGCCCCTACCATCTTCCATGTCGTGGGCAAACGCGCTTTCATTTGCTTACTCTCCCTAGCATCGGCGCAGCAAATTGCGTGCCAATGCGGACGCTTAACGCGCAAACCGCATCGCCGGGGTCAAATCGCGTTGGATCTAGATCATTCGATCAAAAATGTGACACTCTACTGCTTTTTGACTGTCCGGGAGGCGGGATGACGGCGGGTCGTCGAAAACGCGTTACGACCCGAAAGGGATATGATGGCATCGCCGCGCACGAACTCCGCACGCCGTCACGGGTCTCTGCACGCAAACGCAGATCGGGATGACCGCCGCCGATCCCGACGTCCGCGCCGCCGCGCTCCCGCATATCCTGTTTTCTGTCGATCGAAGGGCGCGACTGGTCCTATAGTTGCCGGCGCGACAGGCGCCAAGACGCAACCGCCTGCCTCTCCTGCACCGGAGAGATCGCCGATCTACACATCGACCTCGGCTTCGCAGCCCTTGCCTGCCTGACGGCGATCGTCCTACACGTCTTCCAACGTAACGCGGGAACAGAGCGCGATGGTCAATCCTTCTAGCGACCCCGTCGCGGCCGTCACCGAACAAGGGGCGACCGGTCCCACGGCCGAGATCTTTGCCGACATCCGCCAGACGCTGGATGTCGAAGTCGTGAACCTCATCTGGCGGCACCTCGCAACGATGCCCGGCGGTCTTGAGTGGGTATGGACATCGTTGAAGCCCCTGTATCAAGATGCCGCAATCGCGCCAGCAGCCCATATACGCTCACACGCGCCGCTCCCCCGCGTCCCGGCTATTTCGCAAGATACGTTGCATGCGGCCGGTATTGATGCTGCGGCTCTCACCGCCATTGGCGCCATCCTGGATAGTTACCAACACACCAACGCCTTGGCGCTTGTTTGCTTTTCAGCGTTCCTGGCACGGTTCGATCGGAACACGGCCCGACCTGAGCCAACGACGCCGGCGCTCTCTAACACGATAAGCTCTTACATGCCGCCAGGACGCGCAACCCTGCCCCAGCTCATTCCCCTGGTCGAGATGCCGGAGGCCCTTGCCAATCTCATCCACGAATTGAATGGGTTTGGCGAGGATACAGACCCCGCATTGACGGCTAGCATGTATCGGCACTTGGCGCATTGGCCGACCTATCTCGCGTTAATCAGGACGCTCCTTGTGCCGCTTCACCAATCGGGCGAACTTGGATCGCTCGTGGCTGCGACACGCCGCCTAGGGGAGGACGCCGGAGCGGAACTTACAAGCCGCATTTCCACGGCAGCGCCCCAGCAGCCTGTCGAGCCCGTGCTGGCCGCGGTACGGCGCTTCGTCCATCATCCCATCGCGCGCATGACCGGCATTTGCTCGCTCATTCGCCGCGCGACGCCTACCGACATTGGGCGATCAAATAACCGTCATCTCACCACGGATGCAGGGTGCGTGGCCCTGCGCGCGTTGCCATTTTAGTTCACTCGATCTAAAATTGGGACTTCGCGGGGAGGACGACAACAATGGGTCTTGAGCAAGAGCTGGCCGACTTCAAGGCGCAATTTGAGCGGACGGCCCCGCCTGGACGCGCTGCTCTATACGATAAGAAGGTAGACGAACTGCGGGCGCAATTTCCGCTGCAGGGCGTACGTCAGGTTGGATCGCCCGCACCCGACTTTTCGTTGGCCAACAGCCATGGATCTAGAACATCGCTTACCGACTTGCTGGCCCGGGGGCCGGCAGTCCTGACCTTCTATCGCGGGGGCTGGTGCCCATACTGTAATCTTCAACTGTGTGCCTATCAGAAGATCCTACCCGAGATCGAGGCGTACGGCGCGACCTTGATTGCAATCTCCCCGGAACTGCCGGACAATTCGCTTTCGACAGCGGAAAAGAACGCACTCCGTTTTCCTGTCCTTAGCGACGTCGGAAATTCGGTCGCGGCGGCTTTTGGGCTCGTTTATGCACTACCCGAGGAATTGCGAGAAGCACTGCGGTCAAACGGGAAAGCGCTTCCCGCGCTTAACGGTGATGATAGTTGGGAACTTCCGGTGCCGGCCACTTTCATCGTCGGGACCGACGGCCGCGTGGCTTTCTCATTTATCGAGATCGACTATCGACGGCGCCTTGCGCCCGAAGATTTGCTGATCGCGCTTCGCACCGTGGGTTCCGCAGAGCATCTCGGTAATCCGTCTTGAGGTTCACGGTCGGCAGTCTCGCGCGTGAATCAGTTTCCTGGCGCGGCCGATTGACGAAAGATGCGTTTTGTAGGCGTATCCGTTCAAGGGCATACTCGGCCCACGCCATGTCTGACGCTAGGTCGTTACACCCGGTGATGAGATGCCGAACCGCATCGAACCTCCAAAACTGGCCAACGAAGTATCGGCCGAGGCCTTTGGCGACACCCGTCCCGGCGTCAATGTTCATGAACACACCATAGAAATCGCCAAAATTGAGCATGGCGACGGTGGTGGGATTTAGAACGAGAACTGTGTATGGGGCGCGAAGCCCAGCAGGGCTCTGGCGGCCAAAGAATGTGCTTGAAGCCGGCATGGCTAGTAAGGGCGTTGTGGAGAAACGGAGTGGAAGCGTCGTGCGCGCGATCGTCAACGCCGCTCCCTTGTAATCCTGCCCGGTCCAGGAGAGATCCGCAGACATTATGTTAAAGATTTGCTTCGCCAAATCGGGGTTTGTGCGCGTTTTCGTCCTAGATGTTCCGCTCTTCGTCCGTGAGGGAAGCGCGTAGAGTATCGGCTTGTCGGATCAATCAAGTGCGTGTCGCAACGTCGTGATCCACCGCTTCTCAGCATCA
Organism: Bradyrhizobium ferriligni; assembly: GCF_056837965.1. NCBI lineage: Bacteria > Pseudomonadati > Pseudomonadota > Alphaproteobacteria > Hyphomicrobiales > Nitrobacteraceae > Bradyrhizobium > Bradyrhizobium ferriligni. Next base: position 48,518 of record NZ_JBXEJO010000028.1, on the reverse strand, counting down.
ATCGCAAAGTTGCAGGAGATAGAATTGCGACACAAAACGATGGCTCGCGGCTCATTTTGGCGGCCTCTGGTCTGAGGTCCTTTTCCGGAGGTCATAATCCAAGGAAATGCTGGCCGCCGGCTGGTCTTGACCTGCCACCCGCAACAGCGCGAAGCTGAGAAGAAGAGCCTGCTTGGAGCGCTTATGAATCGTTTGGCCGCCATGGAGGCCTTTGTTCGGGTGATCGACACTGGATCGTTTTCCGGTGCGGCGCGCCAGATGCGCATCGGACAACCGGCGATTTCCAAAGCCATCGCGCAGCTTGAGGAACGCGCGGGTGTCCAGCTCTTGATACGCTCCACCCATGGGCTTTCGGCAACGGAGGCTGGACAACGCTTCTACGAGCATGCACGTCGTGCGATTGAGGAAGCGGAAGAAGCCGACGCGGCTGCCCGTGGCGCCAGCGCTGCGCTATCCGGCAAACTTCGTATTAGCGCCGCTGTAACGTTCGCAAGACTTCACATCATTCCGAAGCTGGCCCGTTTTCTCGATGCTCATCCCGCCCTCGATACTGAAATCGTCCTTGATGATCGAAACGTCGACCTCATCGAGGCTGGGATCGATCTCGCCCTTCGTTTGGGAGACCTTTCGGATTCAAACTTGACCGCCCGGCGCCTCGCCGAGGGACGGCGGGTCGTTCTGGCGTCCACAGCCTATGTCAGCGCCGCTGGCGAGCCGAAGACACCCAATGATTTGTTACGCCATCGAGCCGTTATTTATGATTTGCGCGGCGGCGGATCGCGTTGGACATTTACACGAGGCGCCGCGCGGGAAATTGTCGACCTCAAGGGGCGCGTACATGTCACGGCCGCCGAGGGAGTCCGCGAAGCCGTGTTCGCTGGCCTGGGCTTGACTATTTCATCCGAATGGATGTTCAGCCCCGAGATCAAATCGGGGAAGGTCTCAGTTCTCTTGCCGCAATGGCACTTACCGACGATCGACCTCTGGGCGATCACGCCGACGGGCCGACGCACGAGCGCCAAGGCACGCGCATTCGCTTCTTTTGTTGAGACCGAACTCACCACACTCAATACCGCGTCGGACTTCTCACGCACACCGCGGCGCGCCGCAAAGAAGTAGCGAACGCGATGCTGACCCGCGCTGGTTATTCTGCTGTAGAATGATTGATATGGCGGTGTTCGGTCTTCCATGTCTTCGCTGAATTGGCGGACAAAGGCGACACCGACTGTCCTCGAGGCGTCGGTGAATCCTATGAGATTGAGGCTGTGAATGTCCGGATGGGCGAACGGAAAACAGCCTTTCCTTCCTACTTGGCTATCAACCTAACGGTAAGGTGCCCCTGCTCGTTGAGCCAACCGATAGGAACCGACGGATACGGGCGTGAAGAGTTCGGCACAGAGGAGAACCATTTTGTTGTAGATGACGGAAAGCAGGCCCTAGAGTTCTTTCCAGGGCCTGCCTGGAATCAAGCGGCCGCGTGCGATACCTTCCGAAGCGCCGGCAATAGATCTTCCGGCTCTGGGCGGCGTGTGTAGTCAGGGTTGATTTCCGCATAAATGATCACGCCGTCCCGACCAATGACATAGCGAGCAGGCATTGGCAGCGTCCATTCGGGATCGTCATTGAACGTCGGCAGATCGTTCTTCAGGGTTTTGTAGAGGTCGACGAGATAGGAAGGCAGCTTGAACTTGAGGCCGAACGCCTCACCGACGCCGCCCTTCACGTCCGAAAGGATCGGATAGGTCAGTTTGTTGTCCCGGGTCGATTTGCGGCTATTGGGGGCCGTCTGCGGTGAAATCGCGACCAAGCTAGCGCCAAGTTTTTCGAACTCGGGCAGCGCCGCTTGCAGGGCTTGCAGCTCCATATTGCAATAAGGACACCAGACTCCCCGATAGAAGGTCACGACCAACGGTCCTGTCTCGAGAAGCTCAACCGAGGAAACATCGTTACCATCGGGGCCCTTCAGGACGAACATCGGGGCCTTGTCTCCAACCCGCTTCGCGCGTTCGGCTTGGCCGGAGGCTTTCAGTTCGGCTGTTGCTTTATGCATGGTCTCGATGACGGAGCGCGGGACTCGGTAAGGCGGCTTGCCGGCTTCGAAATCCGCTTTGAATACGTCGAGTTTGGCCTGAAGGCTCATGAACGATCTCCATTGCTTGATGATTCGCTGAAGGTGGTTGTCCAGCCCATCAGCAACAACGAAGCTAAGGCGATGGCGTCATCCGCTGTAGCTCAAGCGGCGGCATTTTCTTTATGCCAGAATAGAATAGCCGCGCTCTCCTCGACAAATAGAAGCGTTCAGACCTTTCAGCTTCCTCCGAAGGCAGCATATTCCATGTCGGAATAAAACCTATGGTCAATTAGGCGCTTCAGCTATCCAAGCCTAGGTCGTATCTAGCGTCCGACACCGAAATCAATCGGTCGCGATCTACGGACATCGTCTCATGCGCTTGGAGAATAAAGTCGCCGCTATTACGGGCGGCACCAGTGGTATCGGTCTTGCGACCGCCAAACGTTTCGTTGCAGAAGGAGCGCACGTTTACATTTTGGCGCGCGACCAAAGCAGGCTGGACGAAACAAAACAGTTGCTCGGCGGGCAGTCTTACGCTTTTGCCGGCGATGTTCGTAGACCGGAAGATTTGGAAGGCTTCTACGCGGCTACCGCGCGCGATGGGCGAAGAGTCGATGTCGTTGTCGCCAACGTCGGCGCCGTCGACAGCGTCAAGATCGCCGACGTGACCGTCGATAGCTTTAATCACAATTTCGAAGTCAACACTCGCGGCGTCCTCTTCACAGTACAGAAGTCCCTTCCGCACCTCAACAATAACGCCTCGATCATCCTGACGAGCACCATCGCCTCGCTGCGTGGCTTTCCCGGCCGCACCGCCTATGCCGCCTCGAAGGCGGCGCTACGGTCGTATGCGCGAACTTGGACCATGGAGCTGAAGGACCGCGGTATTCGTGTGAATGTCATCACACCAGGCCCGACCGACACGCCGCTCATCGACGCGCAAGTCAACTCGCCCGAGGAGGCCGCGGCCGTGCGCGCGAAGCATGCGGCGAACATTCCAATGGGCCGCATGGCCCGCCCGGAAAATTGCGAACGCAATGCTCTTCCTAGCATCCGATGACAGCAGTTTCGTTACCGGCTCCGAACTCCTCGTCGACGGCGGTATGTGCTCCGTTTAAGCATCCACGCGTACTAACAAGAGGATATTCCATGTCTGACAAGCTATCAGGAAAAGTTGCGCTTATCACCGGTGGCAGCAGCGGCCTTGGCCGCGCAACGGCAAAGCGCATTGTAGATGAAGGCGCCTACGTTACATCACGGAAGGACGGCAAACCGAGCTCGACAAGGCCGTGGCGTTCACTGGATCGAAAATAACAGCGATTCAAGGCGATGTGCAGAGCGAAGCGGATGTCGAACGGCTCTTCGATTCCATTCGCCGTGATCAACGTCGTACTGATGTCCTCGTCGCCAATTCGGGAATGGTCGATCCGCAGCTACTTGCCGAGTCGACCGAGGAGAGCTTTGACGAAGTGTTCGGAACCAATGTTCCGGGGGATCTATTTCCTTGTCAACCAACTGCTCCCACTTTTGGGCAATCTTCGCGGCGGCAATACCGATGGCGCGGTTGGGCAAGCCCGAAGAACTTGCAGCCGCCGCATTGTTCCTCACCTCCGACGAAAGCGCCTTTATCGCGGGCATTGACCTTGTCGTCGACGGCGGTATGACGGTGGCCTGACATTCACCTCTCGGGACCAATTCGCTTGTCTGAGCCGAGCAAGACGATTCAGCAACTCAGGTCGGAATACGAAGAGGCCGTGCGATCAATCGCCTATCGCGTGGCAATGCTGCGCCAACAAGGCTTGGACGAGGAATAGCCCGCCTCGCGCACCACGAGCGCCGGCGCCTCGCCCTTGCCTTCAAGGCATTAACGCCCGAGCCTCTTCGCTCCCGGATTGTCGAACGAACGGTGGCCGAATACGGCGACCCCGCGGGCCCTTCGATCGAAGGGCTCCGGCAACGAGGAAAATCCTGGTCGGAGATCGCCGATGGCTCGAGCCGTCCCGGACCGGGTATCTCAACTTAGGGTTCTTTGGCCCGCACAGTAGTCATCGCCCCCGGACGAACTGCTAGTACCTCTTCCTTTAACGCTAATCGCGCTGGCTTCTCGGCAGCACCTGGTAACCGCGATTGCGGCCACTACATACGGGGCACCAACCAGACTGATCGTGCCGATCGAAAAGCGATCGCGGACGTCCCCGCAGTACTCAGAAGCCCCCTTAAATTGGCTCTTCCGCGTACATCGGTGTCCGTCACCGTTCGTTCTCATCCGATGTCAGCCCGAATTCCATTCATCGCGCCTTTCGCTGCAGACAGCGAAGTCTGCCTCTTCACGGACCTGACGCCAAGCCCCGCGCCCGCTATGTCCAACCCATTCCGACCTGGACAGGACGCCGCCTTTCCATGCCGTCGACTCGGCAGAGGGCGTTCCCGACTCGAAGCGGATGTTATGGAGGAACTCAAGGAGCGGCTAGATCGCGAGACGCTTGACGATAGCCGCTATGTTTCCCCGACCGATCACGCAGGCCGGCGCCGGAAGCGGCCGCTTTGCGACGACATTGACGACAAGTGTGGAACCTGGAGGTGAAGCGATCCAGCCCAATCGGTTGCCAGGAAACCCGACCATCAATGCTTCTCGAAGATAAAATGGTGGCCTTAAGGCTGGCTTAAGCCGCGAAGCAAATCTGGCGTCGTAGTGAGCCCCGGTTCAGTTGGGCTCGTGAAGGCACCACTTTGCATGAGTGATCAATCTTCAACTGCTACGGTATCGTGCACCGCGACGGCCGTAGATGCCGTAGCTCCGTCAAACCTCAGCGAGCAGTCGAACAGCTTCTCCTACTCTGATGGCGTAGTTGCCCACGAGCCACGAGCCGAGTTCAGCGGCGTCTCCGTGGACTTCCCGGACGCCACGGGTCGGGAACGCTTCCAGCGAGACATCATGCTTCACCGCGGCGCCGCGCAAGGCTTGGCGCGCCTTCTCAGCCGTGACGCCGACGTCGCGGAGGACATCGTTCAGGAGGCGTTCCTTCAAGCTTATCGCGGCTTTCAAGGCTATCAGGGCGGCGATCCCCGCGCCTGGATCTTTGCGATCGTACGCAACTGTTATCGCAAATGGTTGAGGCAGCGGCGACGTAAAATGCGATTGGAGGTTGAGGGGACAAGTAGCTCGTCATCCGACGAAGATTGGGTTGAGAATGTCGCGTCAGATGCCGATACGCCGGAAGTGACGCTGTTGCGTCACGCGGAGTCGATGGCGGTGCAGGTCGTGCTCAATGACATGCCTCGTGCCATGCGGGAAATGCTGGTGTTGCGCGAGCTAGAAGGATTGTCCTACCGCGAGATCGCGGACATGGCGGCGCTGCCAATTGGCACAGTGATGTCCCGCCTGGCGCGGGCACGCGCGCATTTCCAGGCCGCATGGCGCCAGCATTTGGAGAGGTTGGAGTGAGTCGGTCGCATGCTCGGTAGACAGTCGTCTACAGCACGGCGTCTGCTGTTCTCGTGGTCGTCTAGTGCAAACATCGAGGCCAATCACTCCGGTGAACATTTTGCCAGGGTCGAACGCCACACGCCGCCCGCGAATTGCAGGTTGCCGCACCGACATCGAGATCCTGCATAGTAAAACCTGCACTGGTGATCTTGCTTCGCCTGCCGCAGTCGTTGCCCTCCAACCTCGGAAAATAATGTGCATGATCGCACGATCCGCGAGCCCGGCGATTCAAACAGAACCGAATGACAACGCTGCCGCCGAAGGCCCGAGAGATTTCGTCTGGATTGTTAGTGCGGATAGGCTGTTGGTGCGGATAGCCTGATCGTCGGCATATCGTCGTCGTCGCGGGGGAATGAAAGGTCGAGAACACGACTCTTGCTCTCGTGAGCGGTCGCGCATGGTTGCGCCGGTTGTGAAGAAGGAAGATCACGATGAAGTCCAGTTTGTTTGGCGTTGCCATCGTGCTATCGGCGATAGCAGTGGCGCCGGCATTTGCCCAGTGGCAGACCCAAGAGCCCGCCGCGCACGCAGCCCAGTATCCCTACGGCTGTCCCGGCGCCGGGCCGGTACCGTATGTCGGGGACGCCCGAGCGTCCGTAGACTCGTCGCTCGTCATGCCCCACTTGACGTCTCGGACGCGCGCCAAGTCCTCCAGATCGTTTCCGGGTCGGGGCGGGCTTGGAGAGCTGAACTAAGCTCGCTTCTCGTCACAGCGACCATCATGGTCGCCCCGCCCGAAAGGGCGGGCCAACCGCAGAGGCGTGCTGCTCGCGCGACGAGTTCGCCGCACTTCGACAGTTCGACCAGGCCTGCACGCCGAGAATACGATCGCGAGCTAGTTGAGTTCCTCACTTGGGTTGAAGATGGATCTTCCAAAATGGCCGAACATGGGCTCTCGCGGGCCTCTCGGACATGGCGAGTTGCATGCGCCGTCGGCCGGCGGCGCATGGTGCAACGGTCGGCGTCAAAGATCAGTTCGATCTCATGCGCAGTCGCGGGGTAACCAATCGAATGGAGGCGCTGCGCTGTTGCGTAAAGCGGAGATGGCGAAACGAAGATGCAACGGTGTCGTTGCCGGTGTTATCTCAAAGCGGGTATCTATCGATCGTTTCGACAAATATGCCGAGGTTTGCCGGCGCGCGTGGAGGCCGTTAGAGGGCGCCTGCGTCTGCGCCGACCACAGATGCAAATTTCCGTGCGGTCGGGCGCCCGCGCGCCAGAACGGTTTACAGATCAATTGAATCGAGGGGAATTCCGGATAGGACGAACATGATTCAAGATGCTGGCTGGGTTTGAGGCCCCGCCACTGAGCCCAAGCGCCACTTCAATAACGTCCTGCACAGTTTCGAACGGCTCCCGGTGCAGGTGTATTCCTCGTGAACTTGCGGCGCACTGGCTAGAGATCTCTCTGTTTCAATGCGACTCTTTTTGCTACCCCAGCCGGTCACGTCCGGATGGCACGGTTGTTGGCCAAGTTGCAAAGAAGAATTTTGGAAGGCCTGGTCACACGATTTTTGTATCCGATCTTTTGCGCCGCGTTGTCGCCTGACCAACGACCCTTGGCTTGGAGAGGTCCGACTCTTGCTCCAGCATGCCGTCGGGATTGGTTACGTTGCCTGTAAAGCCATCTTTCCACCTTCCGAGCATCTCGTCGCGGTCAGGCCAAGCGTTCATGGACTCTTCGCCGCGGTACATCGCGAAAGGACGCAGCGTATTCTCGTAGAAGTCGACCTGTGCTTGTCGTCGATACTGGCTTGGCTGATAGCCGTTCCAGTGTACTAATTTGTCAAGGGGCCGACGGTGTCGACGGTCTTGATCAACGGTGGGGTAGCCGATTGAAAGCGTGCCGTAAGCCTTCCTCCAGCCGGGGTAACCTAGAACTTCGGCAAGCTCGCGGTAGGTCAGATCCTCGCCGCCGACGGTCAACCACGCGGATGTTAGCCTCTCCGCTGAAACCCCGAGCTTGATGTTCTGGATCGCGGCACCAAGCGAACAAAGAAAGATAGCCTCGTTATTCCCGCGATATTCGGACATCCCATTCCTTGCTAGTAGCTTGTGGAAAGCAGACCTTCAAGCGCGGATCGCCCAAAACCTAGGGCCGTAGATACGATCGCTCCAGATTCTCTTGGCGATGTCTCCTGATCGCCCGGCAATTAGTTCTCAAAATTGGAAACGCAAGCCGACGGTAGGATCGAACGCGGACCTATGCAGGAAACCGCTTGCGAGACCGTTCGACACTTGTGACCACATGATGCCCGCATAGGCATCGAACTGCTTCGCGAATCTGTAGTCGGCGAGGAAGGAAACCGCATCCAGTTGTCCGCTGCACTGCGACAGGCTCGCGTCGGTACAACGACGCGTATTCAAAGTAGCGGGTGTTCCACCCTGAAAACTGTTCTGCTCTTCATGATAGTACGCTACGTTCAGGTCAAGGTCAGGCCTAACCGCATATCTTGCGCCGGTCCAAAATACCTGGAGGACCCTATCGGTCGTGAAGGCGGTGTTGTTGACGCTGGCAAGCGTGTAGCCCCCTAGGATGGATTGGCCCACGGCCAGAGGGTTATTCGGGTTGGCGAATTGGATGTGCTCGTAGCCGCCGTAAAGCTTCACAGGCCCGATGGCATACTTGGCAAGAAGCATAACGCTGGTGTTATCGGAGATCGTTCCCGCAACAAATCCGCTTCCCGGATTCGTGAGAGATGTCGGGAGTATTGTGCCTACCGGCAGCGGCGCTGCCGAGATAGCGTCCTCAGTCTGGCTGAAGATCGCATCCAAGGACAGGCCGGCATAGTCCCCTCCGATTTGCCCCTGAATAGCATTGCCTGTGGCGCCACCGAAACCAGATCGGACCCGGGTTTCGACGGCCGCGCGGATGACGCCAATATTCACCAGATATTTGAAGGAATTGTCGTAGATCCGATCCTCGGTGTCTCCAGCACCACCGGTGGCTCCCTGGAAGCCGATTACGGAAAACGCACCCGAATTGCCCATGGGGTCATAGTTGGCGACGCCGTCCGACGTCAGCGAGCTCTGTCGGCCATAGGTCAGGGTTCCAAAGGTCGAGGACTTTAGACCGGCATAGGCGGCAATATTGAATACCTGACCATCTTTTGCAGAGTCTCCAAATGAGGTCTGCGCACTGACCGGCAACCCATTGTTCTGTGCAATGGATCCGAGTCCATCGGAAAGTTTGCCGGACCAGGGGTTAAATCCTGATTGAAGGTTGAATACCCCCGACAGCCCCTCCGTCAGTTCGACATCTCCCTTGAGACCTACGAATGAGGAGCTAAGCGCATTCCCGGTAACACCAAAGTATCGACCGTTGCTGTTCCTGGAGATCAGGTAATTCACGCCTGCCCCGTAGGTTGAACTCAATGGTTGAGCGTGGTCCAGGTAACTCAGGCTGAGATCCACGGCGCCATATAGCGTAATTCCGTTCCAGGTCAGGCCACTATTGAACGGTGACGCCTTCTTGCTGACTGCCTTGTAGGCAGCCTGACCGACCTTTATCGGATCGGTCGGCCGCTCCGCGCCTGCAGACTGTTTTGCCTGTCCAGCCTCCAGCTCGCGCTGTCGCTTCTCGAGCTTGGCGAGCCGCTTGATCAGCGCGAGATTCTGCTCGCGCAACTGTTGGGATTGCGCTTGAATGTCGGAAAGTTCGCTTGCATGGCCTGCAGTTGTTAAGGCGACAATTGACGCTGCCGAAATGAGAGTCTTCTTCACGAGCGATTTCCCCACAAGAGCATTTTTTGCATGACGATCCGGTCGCCGAAACGCAAAACGTCCGCGAGGATCTCAGGGACCAAGAGTCATCTTCGAAGCTGGAAATTCCAAATCGTGAATGAAACCTTCGCTCGGTTTCACTGGCGACGGCAGACGAGACCTTGGCCATCATTTGAGTATCCACCACCGCTTCCAATTTCCCTGTTCGATCGGAATGAACCGTGCAGCGCACGTGGATCACCCAGGGCGGTCGTTAGCGAGATTTGCAGTCGCGATTTCGGCCGACAATCCTGAGACCGCCCCCGTCAGCGACAACGGCGTTGCAATCGGTCCTCCACCGGCAGGATCCTGCAGGGCGCGCTCTGCCCAACGTCTCATTAATTTGATCGTACCGCAGCAAGCAGACCTGCGTCGGGCAGGCTGTTACGGCAAGCGGAGGCAAATCGCCGGCGGAGACCTGCTCGCATGAAGCTGAGACGGACGGTCGAAGCTCTTGGACCATACCCATCGCTGTTCCTGTTGGCGGTGCCAACCGCCACCGTGGAGCCGCTGAAGCTCGCTACGGTGGCTATCGCGGGAAAGGGCCACTGGATAACCGGCACGGCGACGATCGTTGCCTGTTACTCGTTCAGCCTTCGGAGGCCGACCGTATCATCCTCATGGAGGCGCGCACCTGCGGCCGCCGAGCCATTTCACGACCGACGGTGTCTCCGGCGATGAGCCGCAAGTCCATGCTGCCGAAGCGTTTGCAACCAATGCTGGCGACGCTGACCGAGGCCCGTTCGACGATTCCAATTGGGTGTTCGAGGACAAGTACGATGGCTTCCGGACGGTTTCAGAGATCCGCGACGGCAAGGTCACACTCTTCAGCCGCAACGGCAAGATCATCAGCCATTCGCACATCGAGGTCGCCAAGGCGCTCGAAGGCGTGAAGGGCGACGCGGTGACCTGGCTATGGCTTTACGGGATCAGCGGTCGGCCCACCTTGCGCTTTGGCAGCCGCCGTCTGGCGTTCGCGCGTGGCGCTCAATTCATTCAGGAGCTTCGATTGTTGATCGGCCGTCATCGAGGGATTTTTGCGCGGCTTCGGCAAATCCTCTACCGGAAGATAGGTGTCCGGCTTGGCACGCGCGGGCATTTCATCTCGCGCGTCCATCAATGATGAACCTGTGGAAGTCGCACAGCCGCAAAGCGACAGGCTCAACAACAATTCCCCTGCGGCAATTACTGTCCGCCGCTGATGGAGATACATAGCAAACATGCACGGCCGTTTCCGCAATCATTGCGGGCCAATTATGTCCGTTGACAGTCCTCTCGGAGGCACTTTACGGCGAGGTTAATCGGGGATTATGGATCGTTTCTTTCTGACGTTTCAGAGGCGAGCGGCCCGGTCAAGGGCAAGCAAAAGCCCGCCCCCATCGCTGGCACAGACCGCGGTAGAACAGGCCGCGACATCGCGAAAAAACACCAGCGCCCCATACCCGGCGCTGGTGTTGTAGTTCCGCTAGCGTTGTAGCGTGCCGCTGCGTGCAGAGAGTTTCCGCAAACTAGTCCGCGCAAACAATGAGCCATTTGTCTATGCGGAACTCACAATCTTCCCGAATTTCCCGGTGAAAGCTGGGACGTCTTCCCGGAAGTTCGCGGCTAGTGCTCTCGCTTCGCCGGGTGATACCTGAACGGATCGGCCCTCCATCCGGTCCCCCGGCGTAAGAGCAAGCCCTGCGCGACAAGCTTCCGGCATGTAGGATTAACGCGCTGAATCGCCGCGTTCTCTCCAAACAGACGGTCGGCTAGCTGACGCTCTGTCAGGCCTGGTTGTTCGCGAACGGCGCGAACGATTTTCTCTGCAACTGTCATGGTGACCCAAATTGATCGACCATCACACCTGCCGTAACACGCTACGTCAACGTCCTAGTGCGCGCACCAAAGGTGTTAGATATCCTTCTCCGCTATCCGCTTCCGAATGGTCAGTCGGGAGCTTTTGCGCGAGTGATTAGCGCAAAATCACGGAATTCTTCGGTGGCCCTGCGGTAGATTCGAGCAATCGGATACTGGGGAGAACCGTGGCGTAGAAATGGAGGAGAGAATGTCAGTCAATCCTCATTGATAGAAAAGGCATATTCACTTTCCTGGGCCAAAACCTACCATTTGAGCTACGGCCGAAACCCGGAGTCAGCCGTTGGGCTGCGTCGGTCCCGCTTCAAGCTGCTCGTTTGGCAGCCTGAAATGCCATCACCGAAGACCGTGCCGAGGTCGACTGCGTTGCTTTGGGCGCGCGGCCAGCGGCGCGTCTGCTTTGACGCCAGCGCGACGGTCTGTGGCTCCTCACGATTGAATGAACTGGCTGTCAAGACGTGCGGCCTCTGGACAGCCGATAAGCGCCAGCGTCGTATCGACTTCGGCAGTGAGGATTTCAACCACGTGACTAGCCCCTTCTTCGCCCGCGGCGGCGAGACCATAAAGGATGGCGCGTCCCAACAACACCGCTTTGGCACCGAGCGCCAACGCCTTTACCGCATCTGCTCCGCGACGTATGCCGCCATCGACGAGGAGCGGCATCGCATTCTGATTCGAGATTTCCGCTAACACATCTATGGGCGCCGGAACGTCCTCGATCTGCCGTCCTCCATGATTGGACAGAACGACGGCATCAATGCCAAGCTCCCGGCATCGACTTGCGTCGGTCGGAGTCATAATGCCCTTCACTATAAGCTTACCCGGCCAGACGTCGCGGAGCGCCTGAAGATCCTTCCAGCAGAAGCTGGCATCCATCTGCCGACGCATCAAGGCGGCTTGTGCGTTCACGTCGGTTGCGTCAGGGCTGGCAAAATTTGCGAGCTGGGGCAACCCATGGCGGATCTGCCCGAGCGCCCACCTTGGATGAGTTACGGCGTCCAGAACCGATCGGGGAGTCTGGCGAAACGGAATCGCAAACCCATTTCGCAGATCACGGTGCCTTTTGCCATTCACCGCAACATCAACGGTGAGGACCAGCACACGGTAACCCGCTTCTTTGGCCCTGCCGACAAGCTGCTGCGCCAGACCTCGCTGCACGACGTAAAGCTGAAACCAAAGATCACCGCCCGCCCGTTCCGCGACGTCCTCAATTGTCGCGTTCGATGCGGTCGAAAGTACAAACGGGATTCCTGCACTGCGAGCAGCCCGGGCTAACGCAACATCGCCGTCAGGCCACAGAGCACCATTCAGGCCCGTCGGTGCGACCACAAAGGGCGTTGGAAGCGTCCGTCCGAATAGAGATACGGACAAACTGCGCTGGCTGACATCGACCAGCCGCCGAGGAGCAAAACTGATCGCCGCAAAAGCTCTAAGATTTCGGTGCAAACCACGTTCGCTTTCGGCTCCCCCATCAAGATAGTCAAACACCATTCGCGGAAGGCGACGCCTAGCGAGGCTTCGATAGTCGTCAATGCTAATCGGAGTCACTGTAAGACCTCAAGCCACACCGTTCCTATCATAAAAGGCAACCCCACACGGTACTCCGCACGTCGACCAGCTCGGGTAGACCGTTCAAGTCTCGGTGAAAGTGACCGCGGCCGTTTCGTCTTCGCTGAAGCTGACGCTCGTGCGACGCGGGCTGCGGTTGACCATGAGCCGGACGACGTCACCGCGGGCGTAGTGCCCCGAAGGGTCGTAGGCCGCTTTGGCGATTGCAATCATTGACAAGTCTGCGTCAGCATAAAGCATGCCTTCCTGGTCCTGCGGCAGATGCTCGCACATCGGCTGACCATCGGGGCCGAAGATCATCGAATAGCCTCCACCCGGCTTCGCTCCCTCCGCGTTCAGCAAATCGGCCTTTTCCGGAGTATCGCAAAGCATGTCGAACATATCTTGACCAGTAATTGCCGAGGCATGCAGGACGAAGCAACCTCCCTCTAGCGCGTAGATCTGGCTGGCGGCGAGATTGACCTCATGGCCCAAAGCGTAGGCTTTGCCGCGATACAGCGTAAAGGATGGCCACGACGCCACGTGAACTTGCTCGTGCATCGAGTACATGGCGTATTTCGACAACGGCTGAATGTGCTCGGCACAGCACAAGGCTCCGAGGCGTCCGACGCTGCTGTCGACGACGCGGAAATCGGACCCATCTCCTTCACCAAATAGCGTACGTTCGACGTGGGTCGGCTTGAGCTTTCGGCGGTTGAAGATGATCTTTCCCGCATCGCTAATGAAAACTTGACTGAGGTAGAGCGTTCCTCCCTCGATTTCGGAGAAGCCCATCACAACATTGATTTTCGCTTCGGCGGCTGCCGCACAAAGATCGAGGATTTCGGGCCCATCAGCACGCAGCGAATTGGCGTGATAGCGGGGTACAAACTGCATTCCCCAAGCCGGCGTCCCGAGCCAAAGCCACCAAGGATAGCCTGGAATCCAGACCTCCGGGAACGCCAGCAGCTTCGCCCCTGCTGCACCCGCCTCCTCGATGAAACGAATCGCCTTGGCCACGGAAGCTGGCGCATCCATGAATACCGGTGCGGCCTGAACGACCGCGACTTTGAATTTCGTGTCCTGCATGGCGAGATCTCCGAACCAGGTTTCAGGTTGTGGGGAATGACGCGGATCGGTCCGGATCGGACTCGGCCATGCGCCGGCGTATCCGGAACGGATCAAGGCGCCACTTTTCCGGAATGAGAGAAACGGCGCCGCCTGGGGCTGCCACCATGGTCAAGATCGCAAGCAGCCCGACCCCAATGAAGTACCAGGCGCCATAGCCCGCAAAGGTCTCGCGCAGCAGGAAATAAACAAGGGTCCCCACGATCGGGCCTTCCAGCGTTCCGATGCCGCCGAGAACGGCAATGAAGATCGCCGCGGCGGTCCAGTTCAGCGAGAACGAGGCATCCGGCGTGACCTGAAGCGTATTCATGTACGAGACCGCGCCGGCTAGCCCCGCCATGACGGCGCACAGGACCCAAAGCGCGATCTTCGCACGGGCGACCGGAACGCCGCTGGCCAACGCGGCAGGTTCGGAGTCACGCACACTCATCAACGCAAGCCCCAGCGCGCCGCGTAGCACCTGTCGGCTCGCGACAAGCGATCCGACGCCGACTAACAACGCTGCCCAGTACACCCCCGCGTTGCGCGTCCACCGATCGATATCGCCCATCGCCTCCAGCGGCATGCCGCCTCCGGCTCCCAGCCATGGCGAATTCAACGTCAGTATCCTCATCATTTCGGCGAGAACCCATGTGCCGACCGCAAAGTAGGCGCCGCTCAGGCGAAACATCGGCCAGGCCGAAACGAGCGCGAAGGCGGCGGCAAAGACGGCTGCGGCAGGCAGCAGCAGAAACGGATTGAGTTGCAGCTGGTTCGATAGCGTGAACAGCGAATAGGCACCTACGCCGACAAACACGTGCAAGCCGATGGCAACCAAACCACCGTAGCCGGCGAGCAGATTCCAGGCGAGGGCGACGGCAAACAGCGTGAAGACTTCGACGAGCAGCCGCTGCACGGCGAACGTCGACAACCAGGGAACCAAGACTGCGAGCGTGGTGACAACAAGGAGCCCAGCCCCCAAGGAAATCCGCGCCAATGTCGTCTTGGAATTCGTACTCGAAAGGGTGACCGCGGTCATGATGCCGCCTTTCCGAACAGACCTTGAGGACGAGCGAGCAAAGCGACGAGGAATACGAAATGACCGAAGAACGGACCGAGGCCCGAGGCGATCTTCGCGCCGAAGAGTTGAGCGACGCCGATCACGAGCCCGCCGAAAAACGTACCCCAGATATTGCCCAGTCCGCCGAGCACCACCGCTTCGAACGAATACAGCAGCCGCTCGGGCCCGGCCGTCGGCGAAAACGGCGTTCTGAGCGCGTACAGCACGGCCGCGACGCCGATGGTCGAAAAGATGACCCCGGTTACAATCGCAAAGAAGCGGCGATCGTTCACGCCGACCAGCCTTGCGGTGCCCGGATCGTCTGACACTGCGCGCGCCTGGCGTCCGAAATGCGTGTGCCCGACCAACCAGTGCGTCGCCCCAAGCAACGCGACGCTCGCGAGCGCGGAGAGCAGCGGAAGAACGCCGACGGAAACACCGGCAACGCTGAAGCCGAGACCAGCCAGATCGCCAGCCTGCAAACTGCGGGTGTCGGCCGAAAACATTTCCTGGAGGACATTCTGCAACACGATCGAGAGGCCGAATGTCAGAAGCAGCGGAGCGAGAGGATCGCGTCCGACGACGCGATTGAGCAAGGTAACCTGAAGCAGCCAACCGAGCGCGAACATCATCGGAATCACCACGAGCAACGCGGTGAAAGCACCAGCGCCCGCGCCGCTCATCACCGCACTGGTCAGATAGGCCCCCACGACGATCAGATCGCCATGGGCGATGTTGATCATGCGCATGACCCCGACGCTCAGGCTCAGGCCAAGCCCGAACAGCGCATAGAGCGCACCCAGCATCAACCCGTTCAGCAACGTTTCCGCGGCGATCTGCACGATCAGTCTCCAAAATACGCGGCCGACACGCGCGCATAGTCGGCGGTCTTTGAGTTTCCCTCGAGCACGACATTTCCCTTCAACATGCAGTAGTACCTCGACGACCTGGCGAGCGCGCGACGTACATTCTGCTCGACAAGGACGATTGCCATGCCTTCGTCGATGACGGTGGCGAGCAACTCGTAGACCGCCTCGACCGCGACCGGCGAAAGCCCGAGCGATATCTCGTCGCAGAGCAGGAAGTCGGGATTCGTGACCAGTGCCCGGCCGACCGCCACGAGCTGCTGCTGACCGCCGGAAAGCGCCGTGGCGGGACGAGACCGCAGCTTCTGGAGAACCGGCAATTCACGATAGAGACGGTCGGGCGTCCATGGACCACGACGGCCATTTCGCGCGGCGAGCAGCAGATTCTCCTCGACGGTCAGGCTGGGAAACAGCCGGCGACCTTCGGGCACCAGCGCAATTCCACGGTTCAGTTGGTCGATCTCGACGGAGCCGCCGACCGGTTTTCCGTCAAGCAGCACGCTCGTGGCGGCGACCTGGACCGACCCCACGATGGCGCGAAGGAGCGTCGACTTCCCGACGCCATTCGCCCCGATCAGCGACACCACCTCGCCACGCCCGACCGAGAAGTTGATGCCGAACAAGGCCTGAAACATGCCGTAGTTTGCGTTGAGAGCTTCAGTGCACAGCATGATGCGCCTGCTCGTCAAGATCGGATCCAAGATACACGTCGCGAACTTCGCGGCTGCTCATGACCGCGCCAGGCGCACCGTCGCCGAGCAACCTTCCCTCCGACAGCACGAGCAGACGATCGGCTGACGAGACCAGCGCGTGGACGAGATGCTCGATCCAGATCACGGTCACGCCGGCCTTGTGGATCGAGGTGACGAGTTCCAGCAGTTCGCCGACCTCGGCGTCGGTCAGCCCGCCCGCGACTTCGTCGAGCAGCAGCAACCGTGGCTCGGTCGCAAGCGCTCGAGACAGTTCGAGCCTCTTGCGCTGGAGCAACGTAAGGCGCCCGGCGGGGGTATCGCCGAGATGCTCAATGCCGCAGCTACAGAGCGCTTCCCTCGCCTTGTGCTGCGCCTTCTTGCCGTGCAGCGAAGCTCCGAAGGTCGCTGCAACGAGCGCGTTCTCGAACACGGTCATGCCCTGGAACGGTTGGGGAATTTGAAACGTCCGGCCAATGCCCGCGCGGCAACGCGCATCAGCGCCGAGCGCGGTGACGTCTTCCCCTCCGAAATAAACGGCCCCGGAATTACAAGTGAGATTGCCGGAGATCAGGCCGAACAGAGTGGTCTTGCCCGCTCCATTCGGCCCGATCACGCCGACGAACTCGCCAGCCCGAACCGTAAGCGTCAGGCCCGGGATCACGACCATGTCGCGATAATACTTGCTGACGTCCCGCAGCTCGAGCAACGCCGTCATCGCCGTCAGCTCTTGAGCAGTTCGAGCTTGCGCTCTGTCTTGATTTCCGGCGCCGTGCTGTTGCTCGTGATGGAAAGGTGCGGCTTTCCGGCAGCCTCGACATGCCACTGCCCGCCGACCACCCGGATCTTCGAGACATTCGCGATGCCGCTTGCACCGAAATCGAGATTTCCGATGACCGTGTCGGTCTTGAGCTTGCGGAGGCTTTCGACAACCTTGCCCGGGGATTTCGGATCGCCGCTCGCCTTCAGGGCCTGGACGCCAGCCTCGAACAGAGCATGCGCGACGCCGATCGGCTGCGTCCACTCCCGCTTCGTGGTTTCCTGGTACGAGGCCGCGAGCTCGGCCGCGGTTTGCCCGGTCAGGCTGGAGCGGAACGGGTAGCTGGGCAACCACCAGATCTCGGTCGACATGCCCTCCGCGCGCGGTCCAAGAGCCGCCACGCCGCCCGGGAAGAGCAGCGCTTTCGCGATGGTGCACACCTTCGGCTTGAATCCCATCTGGGCCGATTGATTGAGGAACGTCGCCCATTCAGGGGGATTGAACAGGCCAGTGACGATCTCGACGCCCTCCTTCTTGAAGGCCTGGATGTGGGTCGAGAAATCATCCGCGCCGACCGGAAAGCGCCCGATATCGATGATCTTGTAACCGGCTTTGGCGAAGGCGCCCGGCATTCCGAGCTTCAGGTCGCCCATCGCGTTGCCTGGAACGTCATTCGAAAATACGGAGCCCACCACCTTGTTGGTGTCCGCGTCCTTCCAGATGTCGAGATAGACGGAGGCGATGTCCTCGATCCCCCAGAAGAAATGAAACACGTTCTTGAAGCCCTTGGCCGGATCGCCCTTCATCGGGAACATCCAGGCCTGCCAGGGGCCCATCGTCGAAATGCAGGGCACGCCGTTGAGCTCGCATTGCTGCGACACCGCCGGACCGATCGAGACCTGCGCGAGCATCAGATCGACATTCTCCTTGTTGATCAGCTCTGCTGCGAGATTGGACTGCCGATCCGGGCTGCTCTGATCGTCGCGCGCGATGATCTCGACCTCGTATTTTGAGCCTCCCACCGACCATCCGCCGGCGAGCGATTTCCTGACCTGATCGAGAATGAAATCGTCGGCCTCGGCAAACGGCGCGAACGGCCCGGTCTTCGGACTGATGTATCCAATGCGGATCTTCTTGTCGGCGGCGGCCCAGGCGCGGCCGGTCGAGCCGAGAGTCGCCCCCGCCGTCAATGCCGCGGCGGCCTTCAGGAAATCGCGTCGCGCGGGGTCGGCGATACCGGTCTCGGGGACAAGTCTGGAGTTAATCTTTGAAGCCATAATTCTCTCCGATGCAAAAATGCTGACCGAATTGGCGGGCGCACTTTTGTCAGCTTCGGCCGGAGGCGGCTTGGTTCGGACGGAACAGAAACTTGTTTGAGACGGCGGGACGCAATTTCCTTCCCCCAGGGAATGCCTCGACCAAATTCGCAAAATTGGCATATTTCGTGCTTGATCGCTCAAAATTGAGCAATAAACTTCGCGCTGGCGGATGACGGTCAGCGATCGACCGCCGAAGGGGCACCCAAGAACCCCCATCGTAACGGATCGAGGGGAATCAAGAGATGCTTCTGGAAGCCACAAAGGCTGCTTCGATGCAGCCGTGCTTCGCGTCGACGGCGAGCCTTCCGCCGCGAGAGCGCTTCGACTTTTGGCACGACGTGGTGTGCCGCAATCTCGTCGACCTTGACTACCGGCTGCTCGGCGAAGGTCAGTTTGATGCGTCCTTCCACTGTACTCCGATCAATGGTCTCGACCTGGGCCGCATCAAGGCTTCACCCCATGTGGCTCAGCGAAGCACGGCAGGGATCTCCCGCGCGGACAGCTCTGTGCTGGTCTTCAATTTCGTGCTGTCGGGCTCGCTGGTCGCCGAGCAGGACGGGCGTTCGGCGCAGCTCAAGATCGGCGACGGCGCGCTGTGTGACGCAACGAGACCCTACAAGCTTTCCTCGCACGAGCCGTTTGAAATCGCGTGCATTCGGGTCCCCCGCGAGCAGTGCGTCGGCCGGATTCCGCAGCTGAATCGTCTTTCGGCTTGCAACTTGAGCGAACGATCAGAGCTCGCGCCGATGGTCTTCGGCTACGTGTCGCATCTCATCGATCGTGCGCCCCATCTCACGAGCCGTGCGGCTGGCCTCAAGGTATCGCAGAACTTCAAGGACCTTCTGCTCGCCCTGTTGGCGGAATTGGCCGACTCTCGCTCACCCTCCCTTACCGAATATCGGAGCCTGGCCCTGATGAGGGTGAAGGAGACGGTCGAGCGGAACGTTCACGACGCCGAACTGACACCGGCCACGATTGCGGCCGAGCTCAAGCTGTCGACGCGATATATCAACCAGTTGCTCGAAGCTGAGGGGACATCCCTGTCTCGCTACATATGGTCGAGGCGGCTCGATCGATGCGCCGAACAACTGAAGGATCCGGCCTTGCGCGCGCGCGGCGTGTCCCAGATCGCGATGGACAACGGGTTCAACGATCTCAGCCACTTCAGCAAGGCCTTCCGGATCAAGTTCGGATTGGCGCCGCGCGACTATAGAAACGGCGAGGCGATGCATTCCTAGAGGACGCGGTCCAGTCGCCATGGCCGAACTTGCGATCAGC
Source organism: Bradyrhizobium ferriligni (assembly GCF_056837965.1). Classification (NCBI taxonomy): domain Bacteria; kingdom Pseudomonadati; phylum Pseudomonadota; class Alphaproteobacteria; order Hyphomicrobiales; family Nitrobacteraceae; genus Bradyrhizobium; species Bradyrhizobium ferriligni. The sequence goes on along the minus strand of NZ_JBXEJO010000028.1, from coordinate 28,714 downwards.
GTTTGCGGCTTCCCGCCGAGGTCAGCCGCCTCAACTCGTCCAGCAGCTTGAGCGCCGGCACGGCGAGGAGGCCCCGCCGGCGGCGAAATGCCACCAATCTTCGGCTCCCATCGACGCCGGCGATCGAAAGCGGAGCAATCAGGCCAGCGCGCCGCTCCGGCTCGAACATCGGCTCCGCCATCCAACTCAGAAACCCAGAATCAACAACCAGACTCTTGAGCACCGTGATCGAGCGCGTTCTGACGATCACATCGGGCATGCCGAGGCCCTGTTCGGCGAACACCCGTTCGACATGCTGATGCGGACCGGTGCCAGGCGGCGGGATCGTCCACTTCTCGTGAAGCGTATCGGCGAGCGTCAACTTTCGGCGACGCCTGAGCGGATGGTTTGACGAAACCACCACGTAGCTCGTGTCCTCCCAGTAGCAATCGCGAACCGCAACGATCTCATCCGTGTCCGGCGCCTCCGCGCCCAGGGCGAGATCGATCTCGTGTTTCGACAAACTCGCCGCCAACAGATCCCAGACGCCCTCAAATACTTCGAAATGGAGACCAGGCCACCTGGTCAAGGTTCGCTCGATCGCGGGCGGCAGGATCGAGCTCGCGATGCTCGCCACCGCCCCGACCCGAACGGTTCCCTTCGCGCCGCCGCGCAACGCCTGAATCTCTTCCAATGCCTGCGAGGCTTCGGCGTGCAGCGACGTCGCGTGCGGCAGGAAAGCCCTGCCGATATCGGTGAGCTGCATTCCCTTGGAGTGGCGTTCGAAAAGTTCGGCGCCGAGCTGCTGCTCCAGCCGTTTGATCGCGCGGCTGAGCGCGGGCTGCGTCATGTTCAGCAGGGCGGCGGCCCGGCCGAGGCTTCCCGCCTTGGCGATCGTCGTGAAGGTCGACAGTTGCTCGATGCTCAATGCCATAACCGAGTGTAATGGCTTTTCCCATTTTTTTCAATTCTCTGCAACAGGCTCCGTCCCTAGTGTCCGGACAACAACGGAAACCGGGAAGAAGCGAACATGGCCACAGGGACAGATACGTTCGAACAACGACGCGTGAAAGCGCCGACCGTGCGCGATGCGGTCATCGACCTGCTGCGCCGTCTCGACATGACGTCCGTCTTCGCCAACCCGGGATCGACGGAACTGCCGTTGTTCCGCAACTTCCCCGACGATTTCCGCTACATTCTCGGACTTCAGGAGGCCGTCGTCGTCGGCATGGCTGACGGCTTTGCGCAGGCGACGCGCAATGCGTCCTTCGTCAACCTGCATTCGGCGGCAGGCGTCGGCAATGCGATGGGGAACATCTTCACCGCGTTCAAGAACCGGACACCCCTCGTGATTACGGCCGGTCAGCAGGCCCGCTCCATCCTCCCGTTCGATCCGTTTCTCGCCTCCCGGGAAGCCACCGAGCTTCCGAAGCCCTATGTGAAATGGAGCATCGAACCCGCGCGTGCCGAGGATGTGCCGCATGCCATCGCGCGGGCCTACTACATCGCCATGACCCAGCCCTGCGGTCCCGTCCTGGTCTCGGTGCCGGTGGACGATTGGGATCGTCCTGCCGAATACCTGCCGGCGCGGATGGTCAGCCAGCAGGTCCGCCCCGCTCCCGCCATTCTCGAGCAGATCGGATACGCCCTCGACCGCGCGAAGCGACCGGCGTTCGTGGTCGGCGCGGCCGTCGATCGCGACGGCGCATTTGACGAGGTCCGGCAGCTCGCCGAAACGCACAATGCGCGTGTCTTCGCTGCGCCGATGTCCGGCCGCTGCAGCTTCCCAGAAGACCACCGACTGTTCGCCGGGTTTCTGCCGGCCATCCGCGAGAAGATCGTCCATTTGCTTCAGGGACACGATCTCGTCTTCGCGATCGGCGCGCCGGCGTTCTCCTATCATGTCGAGGGGTTCGGTCCGCATCTGCCGGCCGGGGCCGAGCTCTGCCAGCTGACCGACGATCCGCAGACCGCCGCATGGACGCCGGAGGGAATGGCCGCGATCGGCAGCGTGCGGCTGGGCCTCCTGGATCTTCTCGCACGTGCGGCGCCAGCGAGACGCGATGCCCCACCGGCGCGCCCCGATACGCCGCGGGTGCGTCCGACGGCACCGCTCTCGACCGCCTACGTGATGCAGGCCATCGCTGATACGAAGCCCGCTGACGGCATCATCGTCGAGGAAGCGCCGGGCGCCAGGGCTGTGATGCAGGCGCACCTGCCGATTACACAGAGTGAATCGTTCTACACGATGGATAGCGGCGGCCTCGGCTACGGCATGCCGGCGGCTGTCGGCGTGGCTCTCGGCAAGCCCGGCCGCCGCGTGATCGCCCTCATGGGCGATGGCTCTAGCCTCTACTCGATCCAGGCAATCTGGAGCGCGGCGCAACTCGGCGTGCCCGTTACCTTCGTCATTCTCAAGAACCGGCGCTACGCCGCGCTACAGGATTTCGCGCCCGTGTTCGGCTTCGGCTCGCAGGAGCATGTTCAGGGCACCGACCTTCCGGGGCTCGATTTCGTCTCGATTGCAAGGGGTTTCGGCTGCCCCGCAGCGCATGTCGAGAAGGCCGAAGGCCTCCACGACGCCTTGGCCACCGCATTCAAATCCGAGCGACCGACCCTGATCGAAATCGAGGTCGAGGACAGAGACCTGCACAAATAGAACAGAACCGAGGGAGTAGACATGAATTCGATTTCAATGCTGATCGGCGGCGAACCACAAGCGGCCACCGGTAACGCCACATTCGAGCGCCTCAATCCGCTCGATGGCCAGGTTGCGACGCGCGCGCCGGCCGCCACGACGCGTGATGCGGTCGCTGCCGTGGAAGCAGCCGCCACAGCCTTCCCGAGCTGGTCTGCGACGGGCCCCTCGGAACGTCGCGCCCTGCTGACCCGGGCCGCGCACGCGCTGGAAGCCATGGGCCCGGCATTTGCCACGTCCATCGCTGCTGAAACCGGCGGCTCGGGGATCTGGGCAGGCTTCAACGTCCATCTCGCGGCCGGCATGCTGCTCGAAGCCGCGGCGATGACGACGCAGATCAGCGGCGAGATCATTCCCTCCGACGTGCCCGGCAGCTTTGCGATGGCGGTGCGACAGCCCGCCGGCGTGGTTCTGGGCATGGCGTCCTGGAATGCACCTGTCATCCTCGGCGTGCGCGCCATCGCGCTGCCGCTGGCCTGCGGCAACACCGTCGTCCTGAAGGGCTCCGAGCTGTGCCCCGCGACGCATGGGCTGATCGTCGAGGTTTTCAAGCAAGCCGGCTTCCCCAAGGGGGTCGTCAATTACGTGACCAACGCGCCGTCGGATGCTGGCGCCGTCGTCGAATCGATGATCGCGCATCCCGCCGTCCGCCGCGTCAACTTCACCGGATCGACCCGCGTCGGGAAGATCATAGCCGCGACATGCGCGAAGTACCTCAAGCCGGCCGTCCTCGAACTCGGCGGCAAGGCACCGCTCGTCATCCTGGACGATGCCGACATCGGCGCCGCCGTGAACGCAGCGGCGTTCGGTGCCTTCGCGAATTCGGGGCAGATTTGCATGTCGACCGAGCGCATCATTGTCGATGAGACCATCGCAGACGAGCTTGTACGCCGCCTCGCCGACAAGGCTTCCAAGCTGCCGCTCGGCGATCCGAGGAAGGGCCCCGTCGTTCTCGGCTCCGTCGTGGACATGACGACCGTCAAGCGCTGCAACGAACTGATCGACGACGCACTCGCGAAAGGCGCGAAATTGCTGTGCGGCGGCAAGGCCGATTCCACGCTGATGCCCGCCACCCTGATCGACGGCGTCACGTCGGACATGCGAATCTACAGCGAAGAGTCGTTCGGACCGATCAAGCCGATCGTTCGGGTCAAGGACGAGGACGCCGCGATCGCCTGTGCGAACGACAACGCCTACGGCCTGTCGTCCGCCGTGTTCACCAGGGATACGGCGCGAGGCATGCGCGTCGCGGCGCGCATCCAGTCCGGCATCTGCCACATCAACGGCCCGACCGTGCATGACGAGGCCCAGATGCCGTTCGGAGGCGTGAAGGACAGCGGATACGGCCGATTTGGCGGCAAGTCCGGAATTGCCGAGTTCACGGACGTCCGTTGGATGACGATTCAGACCAGCGAACGACACTATCCGTTCTGATCAGGCGCGAACCCGATCTCAACCTCCAATGAAGTGATGTCGCCTCCCCCTCAGGGGAGGCGCGAGGAAGCTCGTCCAGATGGAGCACAGAATGTCAGATCAGCAGCTACAGCAGCATCGGATCGCCATTCTCGGCTCCGGCGCCATGGGATCATTGTTCGGCGGTTGCCTTTTCGAAGGCGGATCGGACGTCACTCTGATTGATCTGAATATTCCGCATGTGGAGGCGATCCGCATGCACGGCCTCGAATTGAGCACCGACTCGGGCAGACGATTCATTCGCGTACCGGCTCTCTTTCCGCACGAAGTGACGGCGACATTCGACCTCATCATCGTCTTCACCAAGGCCATGCATACGACGGCTGCACTCTCAGCGGTCCGCACCTGCATCGGCCCCGAGACGGTGTTGTTGAGCCTTCAGAATGGCCTCGACAACAAGCTCGCACTGACCGCCTTCGTCCGTCCCGAGAACGTCCTGATCGGCATGACGACCTATCCTGCCGATCTGGTCGCGCCGGGTCATGTCGGGTCGCACGGAACGGGTGTCGCTCGCCTCGCGGCGATCGCCGAGCCTGCCGCACCGATCCTGGCACAGCTCCCTGATCTGCTCGCGCGCGGAGGACTAAACGCCACCGTCGATCCGCAGGTCGAAACGGCCATCTGGGAGAAGGTGGCATTCAACGCCGCGCTGAATACGCTTTGCGCGTTGACGCGCTCAACGGTCGGCGAGATCGGTCGCGACCCGATCGCTCGGGGGCTGGCGATCGCGATCGCTGCGGAAGTCTGCAAGACGGCTATCGCCTGCGGCTTTGCGGTGAACCATTCGCACGTCGAGCAGACCTTGGCGTCCGCGATGCATCACCACACGGATCACAAGCCTTCGATGCTGCAGGACGTGCTTGCCGGAAAGCCGACGGAGATCGAAGCGATCTGCGGCACCGTTGTGGGGCACGCAAGGCAACGCGGCATTTCCACGCCAATTACCGAAACCGCATTGGCATTGATCCGACACATCGATTCGAAGATCGCCAGCAATTCCTGAATAGCGGACATCCTGCGCCGGTGATGCAGGCAAGCGAAGGATCGTGTCGGCACTTCGACCAACACGACGCAAAACAACAGAGAGGAAATCCGTCGTGAACGAGCCGTCTCCCATGGGCCACGCTCTGCACATCGCAGCAACCGGCCCAGATCCAACTCGCCTTTCCGCTGGGATGAGCGGCGGCCGCGAAAGCGCGCATCCTTCCCTCGACATCGGCGAGTTGCTCGATAACAGCCCCTGGGGCGCCATGCAGAAGATGGTCGTCTTCATCGCCGCCCTGTCGATCATCATGGACGGGTTCGATGGACAGCTGATCGGCTTCGCCGTCCCGGTTCTGATCAAGGAGTGGGGTGTTACCCGCGGCGACTTTGCTCCCGCACTTGCGGCCGGGCTGATCGGAATGGGAATAGGGAGCGCCTTCGCCGGCCTCCTCGCCGACAGGTTCGGACGACGCGGGGCCGTGATCGTCAGCGTAATGGTTTTCGGGCTGGCAACCTTCTGCATCGGCTTTGCGGCCAACCTCTGGCAGATCGGTACACTACGATTCATCGCCGGCCTCGGCATTGGCGGAGCCTTGCCGAGCTCCACCACCGTTGCAGCGGAATTCACGCCCGCACGGCGGCGGACGCTCGCCATTACCGCGACCATCGTCTGTGTTCCGCTTGGAGGCATGCTGGCCGGCCTGTTCGCCGGCCTCGTCCTGCCGAGCCTCGGTTGGAGGGCCCTGTTCTTTCTTGGCGGCGCTCTGGCCGTGCTCCTGAGCTTCATCCTGCTCTTCATTCTCCCCGAAACGCCCCGTTTTCTCGTGCGCCGGCCGGCGCGTTGGGCCGAGTTGAGCCGGCTGGTCGGACGCATGTCGCGACCGGTCGCGGCCGACACTGTCTTTACCGATCTAGGCGAGCAGCGGATCGAGAAACGCGAGGGCTTCTTTGCGTTGTTTGAGCAGGGCAGGACGCGCGACACGATCGCGCTCTGGTGCGCCTTCTTTCTCAACCTGCTGGCCGTCTACAGCGCCTTCACGTGGCTGCCGACGATGCTTGCATCAGAAGGACTGGACGTTGCAATCGCTGGGGCAGGTCTGACGGCCTACAACTTCGGCGGGGTCCTCGGCGCATTGATCTGCGCCATGACCATCACCCGGTTTGGCTCCCGCTGGCCGCTCTTGCTGTGCAGCCTCCTCGGTGCCGCCACCGCGTTTTACCTGACCAGGGTGAACATCGCGCTGCAGACGAGCATTCTGATCATCGGGTTCGGTGTGCAGGGCTTCTTCGCCAATGCGGTGCAGTCGACCATGTATGCCGTCTGCGCCCACGTCTACCCGACCACGGTTCGGGCCACCGGCACCGCCTCCGCCCTCGCCTTCGGTCGGCTTGGGGCGATCCTCAGTGCTTTCGCCGGTGCAACCGTGATCACGGCCGGCGGCAAGGATGGCTATCTCCTGATGCTGGGCGGCGCGATGACCGGTCTCGCTCTCTCGCTCGCCGTCGTCCGACGCCACATCCCCGCACGCGAAATCTGACGCGGACATCCCGAGAGGAACACTCAATGCGAACACAAGTAGGTATTGTCGGAGCCGGTCCGGCGGGGCTGCTGCTTTCTCATATACTGCATCTGAACGGCATCGAATCGGTCATCATTGAAAGCCGGTCGCGGGAAGAAATCGAGAAGACGATCCGGGCCGGCGTGCTGGAGCAGTCGACCGTAGACCTGATGACCGAGATCGGCGCCGGAGAGCGCATGAAGCGCGAGGGCTTCGTGCATGACGGCTTTGAGTTGCGTTTCGCCGGTCGCGGGTATCGCATCGATCTTCAAGACCTGACAAATGGTCGCAAGATCACTGTCTACCCGCAGCATGAAGTTCTGAAAGACCTGATCGCGCTTCGCTTGCGTACGGGGGGCGAGATCCACTTTGAGGCCAAGGCAACCAGTATCGACGGCCTCACTTCCGAGCAACCCGTCATCCGCTTCACCACCAGGGACGGCGAGACACGGGAGCTATCCTGCGACTTCGTCGCCGGATGCGACGGCGGGTACGGCACCAGTCGCGCAGCCATTCCGGAACATTTGGTCCGCCGCGACTATTTCCGCGTCTACCCGTTCGGCTGGTTCGGCATCCTCGCCAAGGCACCCCCGTCGTCCGAGGAGCTGATCTATGCCCATCATGAACGCGGGTTCGCGCTGATCTCGACGCGGTCCCCCGACGTGCAGCGCATGTATTTCCAGTGCGATCCCGCCGACAACATCGACAACTGGTCCGATGACCGGATCTGGAACGAGTTGCAGACGCGGGTGGGCGGCGACGGGTTCGAGCTCAAGACCGGAGCGATCTTTCAGAAAGGGATCATCCCGCTCCGCTCCTTCGTCTGCGAGCCGATGCAGCATGGCCGGCTGTTCCTTGCGGGCGACGCAGCGCACTCCGTCCCTCCGACCGGCGCCAAGGGCTTGAATCTGGCGGCGGCGGATGTGCACGTCCTCGCCCGAGCGCTGACCTCGTACTACTCCAGTCGATCAACCGAGCTTCTAGACGCCTATTCGCCCACTGCGCTTCGGCGGGTATGGCGCGCCCAACACTTCTCCTGGTGGATGACGTCGATGCTGCACCGATTCCATGAAGGCACCGAATTCGACCTGAAGCGTCAACTCGCAGAGCTCGAGTTCGTGGCATCGTCGCGGGCCGCCGCGACAACTCTTGCTGAGAACTATGTAGGGCTGCCGTTGGCATGAAGCGGCGAAGTCCACGACGCGATGCCGCGATCACCGGGCTCGCTCGGCGGGATGTACAAATGGACTGCTCGCATGCGGTGGAGCTCCGAGCATTGAAGCATACATGTGAAAAGCAGGGGCGGCGGCCATGATGATCGAGAGAGAGTTCTTTCAACGCGACCGTCGCCTGCATCCGCCTGCGTTTACCCCGCAATACAAGACGAGCGTGTTGCGTTCGCCGCGCATGGCTCTCTGGTCCTTGCAAACCTCGCTGTCCGAGGTAACCGGTCCTTTGTTCAAGCCCGAAGAATTGGGGCCGCTCGACAATGATCTCCTGCTCAATTATGCGCAAACCGGCGAGCCGATCGGAGAGCGGACCATCATTCATGGGCACGTCCGCGACGAAGCCGGCCAGCCCGTTCGCAACACCTTGATCGAGATCTGGCAGGCAAACGCCAGCGGGCGGTATCGGCACAAGAACGACACCTATGTCGCTCCCGTCGATCCCAACTTTGGAGGCTGCGGCCGCACGCTCACGAACGCGGAAGGTCACTACGCCTTTCGCACCGTGAAGCCCGGTGCGTATCCATTCCGGAACCAGGTGAATTCCTGGCGGCCCGCGCACATCCATTTCTCGATCTTCGGATCCGGATTCGCGCAGCGCCTGATCACGCAAATGTATTTCGAAGGCGATCCGCTCATCCCTCACGACTCCATCTTGCAGACGATCCCCGACCTAAAGGCGCGCGATCGCCTGATCGCACAGCTCGACCTCAACGCCTCGGTGCCGCTCGATACACTCGCCTATCGCTTTGACATCGTGCTGCGGGGAAGTCGTCAAACCCTGTTCGAGAACAAGAGGGAGGGAACCTGAGCGATGACCGTTCTGCCGTATACGCCCGAAACGCCGTCGCAGACAGCTGGTCCCTATGTCCATATCGGCTTGATTCCCCAGCAGGCCGGCTTCGACATATTCCAGAGCAATTTCGGCAACGTGCTCTTCGTCCCCCAGACGCCCGGCGAGCGCATCCGCATCGAAGGACGCATTCTGGATGGGACAGGCTCGCCGGTGCGCGATATGCTGGTGGAGATTTGGCAGGCCAACGCGGCGGGCCGGTACAGCCATCCGGCGGACAGACAGGACGATCAGCCGGTCGACCCGTCGTTCCGCGGCTGGGGCCGCGCCGGGACGGACTTCGAGACGGGCGTTTACGCCTTCGAGACCATCAAGCCGGGGCGCGTCATCGGCCGCCGCGGGCACGGGCTGATGGCGCCGCATGTCAATTTCTGGCTGGCGGCGCGCGGCGTGAATATCGGATTGTCAACGCGCATGTACTTTGCCGACGAGCCGATTGCCAACGCGGAAGATCCAGTGTTGCGCATGATCGAGCCCGCGTTGCGCCGCGATACCTTGCTGGCGCGTCGCGACCACCGCGATGGTAAGACGGTCTATTTATTCGATATTCACCTCCAGGGCGAGCGTGAGACAGTTTTCTTTGACGCTTGAGGATCGAGAGCCATGCCAACCAAACCCGTCGTCGTCGCGGTCGCCATCACCGGCTCAGTGCCGCGCAAGCGCGATAATCCCGCCTTGCCGGTGACACCCGCCGAACAGATCGAATCGACGCACGAGGCGTTCGAAGCGGGCGCGTCGCTCGTCCATATCCACGTCCGCAACGACGACGAAAGCCCGTCCTCCGACGCCGCGCGGTTCGCCGTCGTGAAGGAAGGCGTTGAGAAACATTGCCCCGGCATGATCGTGCAATTCTCAACCGGCGGACGGGGCCGCGACCCGGCTGCGCGCGGCTCGGCACTTTATCTGAAACCCGATATGGCCTCGCTGTCCACGGGCTCGGTCAACTTCCCCACCATCATCTATGAGAACCACACGATGCTGGTCGAGGACCTCGCCTCCAAAATGCGCGACAACGGCATCCGGCCCGAGATCGAGATCTTCGACTTGACCACATCCATGGCGCACGACGCTTGATCGACAAGGGACTGATGGACGCGCGCCCGCATGTCCAATTCGTGATGGGCGTATTGAACGCAATGCCAGCAGACGAGCAGCTCCTTGACATTCTGCTGAATGAAACCCGCCGTATCCTGCCGCAAGCCACTTGGACCGCAGCGGGGATCGGAGCGAACCAGGCGCGCGTCATGGAATGGGTTCTGGCCCGCGGCGGTGACGGAGTGCGCACCGGGCTCGAAGACAATATCCGGATTTCCAAGGACAAGCTCGCAAGCAGCAACGCAGAGCTGGTCAAGCTCGCCGTCGACGCCATCGGCCGTCACGGCGCCCGCCCCGCCACGCCACAGGAGGCGCGCTCCGCTCTCCACCTCGATCCTGTCGCTTAGCCAAGACGACGATCGCGCCGTCACCACTAGGGAAGAGGAGCGTGTGGATCCGGGTCGGACGGCCGAGGGACCTTCGACAGGTCAATCTGCGCGATCAAGAGGCCTTCTGCATCCGGATCGAGCGGTTCCGCAACGTCCTGACCATCAGAGCCAAAAGTGTGCGTTGCCTCGCCGCCACTGTTGATCAACCGGGCGCCCCCCGGCGCATCAGAGAACCTCTCCCGCAGAGCGGTGCCGATCACCTGGGTCGGCGCGAGGAGCGAACATTCCGCCTTCCGCAACGAAGCTACTGCGCATCCATATTGACCTTGCCCCCTATCGGGATGACCTCCGGCACCAGACCGAAACTCAGCAGACGGACGAAGCCCTGAACAAAACGGCCGCCGCGCGATCCTGATTTCCGATCGCGTCCATCTTAGACTCTGATAGCGGCTAGAGCGACGAGGCACTATTTACGCTGGATTTTTTCGCGTAGTCGTTATGCACTGGCACTTTAGCCCCTACCAAGGCAGGTGCATCATGTCGCGCTTTCTACCTTCTATGAACGCGCTGCGCGCCTTCGAGGCTTCGGCCAGGCATGTCAGTTTCACGTTGGCGGCCAATGAACTCGGCGTCTCGCAAGCAGCCATAAGTCGTTTCGTGCGGATACTAGAGGACAGCTTGGGAACGAGGCTGTTCGTACGACGACAAAACGGCTTGGACTTAACGGAGGCTGGCTCGCTGCTAGCTCCCGAACTGCGCAGTGTCTTTGAGCGCGTCGATCAGCTGATGCGAGAAACACAGGTGCGCGGCCGTGTAACTAAAGTGTTGACCGTAGGTATTGGCCCGACCTTGGCGACGAGATGGCTGATTCCGCGGCTAGGTCGCTTTGCCTCGGCTCACCCGGATATCGAGATTCGCATTGCAACGGGCGGCGCAGTGGCCCCCTTCAACGAGGAATGGACCTGCGCCATACGACTGGGACAAGACCCTTGGTCAGGGTTCGTCGCTCGGCGGCTTTTTACGATGGATCTGGTTCTGGTCTGCGCACCAGAGCGAGCTAAGCAACTTCGTCGCCCGGCTGATCTCGCCAACATTTCCCTTCTTCGCGTTCGCCATGCGCCAAATGATTGGTCGCGCTGGTGGGCTGCTGCCGGCCTGCCGATGGAGACACTGGCTCGACTTACGCCGGGCCCTGTATTCGATTACTATGGCCTCGCTCTTCAGGCCGCCGCAGATGGTCTCGGAGCCGTGCTGGCGATGCGCGCCTATGTAGAGGAGGACATCGCGATCGGACGGCTGACATCCCCATTCTCTCTAACGGTGCCGAAGATCGACGCATTTTACCTGATTCATCGCCCGGGCAAGGAGCAAGATCCTGGTTTAAAGGCCTTCACTGATTGGCTGGAAGCCGAGATTGGCGAGCCCGCAGACATCAACAACGTCAATTGAGCCGCTGCACGGTGCAGCGTGCCCGGCTATCCTTTAAAAGCAGTCGCTTCATATGCCGGCACTCGACGGGAAAAGTCGTCCAGCCACGCGGCCAGCTTTGGGTGGACGCCGCGCCAGCGGCCACCGAAGCGAAGATCAAGAAAGCCAAGACCACAGGCTTTCGCTATTGCACCGATATGCGGTCTATCATTCCATGCGAATGGCGCGCTTTCCAATGTGTCGAGAGCTCGATCGACCTTACCAGCCTGGTGTTCAAGCCACTTGTCACTCTGTGTCTCAGCAGATCGCCAGCGCTTTTCGTAGGCCTGAAGCAGCGCAGCATCTGTCATCCCCGAAGCCAATGCGTGCGCGAGCAGGACGTCTATTCGATTGCTGCCGCTTGGAATCACAGCGTCGGCGCCGGCCAGGTCGTTGAGAAATTCAAGAATGACCAGGGAATCATAGATAGACCTGCCGTCTTCAAGCAACAGCGTAGGGACTTTGCCCAGCGGATTCTGTGTTCGAATGTCGTCCGCTGGGTCGTAGGTATCGGCAAGATTTACCCGCACTTGATCTTCAAGCCCCAAGACAGAGACAGCGATCCGAACCTTTCGTGCATAGGGTGAAGTCGCAGAGATACGGAGGATCATCATGGATCGTTCTTTCGTGATCGGGCTTCACTTTTTGAAGACGCCGCTGATCGCACGCGAGCCGTGGGACGGCAAGACGTCACCCAACAGATATGGCGCGGAAGTGAGCAAGCTCATCCTCGCTGTTGTGAAATAGCAGCAGCTTGACAGGAGCGCGGCCCGCGCAACCGTCGACCTCAATCCGACCTAAAAAAGTTGGGTCTGACGCCCAACTTTCTCTGTTTGCACTCGTGCCGACGTGGGCGCAACACGTGCTCTTATGTCTGCCCTAACAATCCTATGTCTCGCCGCCTTGATGACGGCAACAGCTTTCCTTTCCGGCATATTCGGCATGGCGGGTGGGCTAATCCTGATCGGAGTGCTGCTAGTCACCATGCCGGTCCCCGCGGCCATGGCGCTGCACGCCGTAACGCAGATGGCATCCAATGGGTGGCGAGCATTGCTTTGGCGACGCCATATCGTTTGGCATCAGCTGGGTTTCTATTCCATAGGCTGCATCGTCGCGCTGGCCATCTGGTCTTTTGTGTTCTTCGTCCCGGACAAACCTGTAGCGTTGCTTAGTCTCGGAATAACGCCATTTCTTGCTCGCGCCATGCCCGCCAATCTTCGAGCCGATCCAGAGTGTCGCGCGCACGGATTAGTCTACGGCATGATCTGCATGTCCCTCATGTTGCTCACGGGTGTAACCGGGCCGTTGTTGGACGCGTTCTTCCTTGGGGCTTCGACGAACGACCGTCGTGGCATCATCGCAACCAAGGCTACTGCGCAGGTGTTGGGGCACGGTTTCAAGCTCGTCTATTTCGGCGGCTTGGCTACAGGGGCCGTTGGGTTGGATACGAAGCTGCTGCTTGCAGCCGTAGCCGCATCAATGCTTGGCACCACGTTGGCTCGACGCGTTCTGGAGTCGATCAGTGACAGCCAGTTCAGGCTATGGGCGAGCCGGCTGATTACCGCGGTCGCAGCCTGGTACCTCGCGCAGGGGAGTTACCTTCTTCTAGTCAGGTAGCTACACGCCGGCGGCCAAATGGGAAGCCCGCGAGGTGGAGGCAAAACGAAGAATGGACGTCGAGCCGAGCTTGGCAAGTCCATCTGCAATGAGCGGGCGGCTGCAGTTGAGCGGGCGCTCATGTCGGCGGTCGACATAACGTCTTGCAAACCAAGATGCTGGGAGGGAGTTAGTATGTCCGGGACGGTGTCCGAGAAGACGATCAAGACGGTGTCACTGCGGCTAACGCCGGTTTTGTTCATCTCATACGTCTTGGCCTATATCGATCGTATCAACATCGGGTTTGCAGCCCTCAGAATGAATGCCGACCTGGGCATATCGCCGTACATCTTTGGATTTGGGGCCGGCGTATTCTTTCTGAGCTATTTCATTTTTGAGATCCCGAGCAATCTTGCGCTGGCGAAATTCGGCGCCCGAAAATGGATATCTCGCATCATGGTTTCGTGGGGCATCATTTCGGCAGCAATGGCGTTCGTGCAGGGGCCCACGAGTTTCATCATCGTACGCTTCTTACTGGGAGCGGCAGAGGCCGGCTTCTTCCCCGGCGTGATCCTTTACCTGACGTTCTGGTTTCCTCAGCAATACCGGGCTCGGATCATTGCCGCATTCATTGTCGCGGTGCCAGTCTCGCTTGCCCTAGGCGGCCCGATCTCGACAGCTATTCTTCACATGGACGGAATTGCAGGCCTTAAGGGTTGGCAATGGCTGTTCATCCTCGAGGGGCTACCGACGGCCTTGTTCGGCCTGGTATTCCTCTTCGTGATGCCGGATAGGCCGCGCGACGCAACATGGCTACGCGCCGACGAGCGCGAGGCCCTCCAACGCGCAATTGACGATGAAGAACGCGCTGTAGCCGTTGCGCACGGAACCAGCATCCGAGATGCGTTGAAGGATACCCGAGTCCTGGCACTCTCATTCATATGGTTTGCGAATACGACAGCCAACCTGGGCTTGGCGTTCTTCCTGCCGCAGATCCTGAAAGGTCTCGGTCTAACTGACATACAGACCGGGATCACGACGTCCATTCCGTACGTCTTTGGCACGCTTGGCATCCTCGCATTCGGCTACGTCTCGGACAGGTACAACGAACGTCGATGGACGCTCTGCGCCGCGCTCGGCCTTACGGCAATTGGATTGCTCGCAGCCGGGCTCTTGACCGGCTCGTTCCTTGCGGTTGCGGTCATGGCTGTCGCCGCGATAGGAATCTATGGTGCAAAGCCGCCGTTTTGGCCGCTTCCCACGACGTTCCTGACAGGCAGCGCGGCCGCAGCAGGGATCGCACTGATCAACTCAATCGGAAACCTGGGCGGCTTCGTAGGTCCTTACGCAATAGGTTGGATCAAGGAATCAACGCAAAGTTTTGAGGCTGGTCTCTATTTTCTCGCCGGCATCACACTCCTCGCGGCTGCGCTAACGCCCATTGTTGTCAATGCTCGCTTCACGAGGAGCCAGAAATCAAGCCCGGAATTGAAAAGAGCCTGAGCCAATCTACCCGAAAGGAACACGACTTATGAGCATCAATCTGGCTCGCATCGAGGCTTTCCTCTTTCGCGCGGAAGTGAAGGAGCCCGTAAAGACATCGTTTGGCAGTATCCCGCGTCGTAGTGTTCTGCTGCTTCGTGTGGAAGATGCTGAAGGAGCGCACGGATGGGGCGAGGTTTGGTGTAATTTCCCACCGTTCAGCGCCGATAATAAAATGCGCTTGCTGGAGACGGTCATTTGCCCGGCAGCCCTGTCGGGCACATACCTCGATCCGGCAGATGCCTGGCATACCCTAACTGCACGGACGCATCGTTGGGCACTGCAAGGAGCAGAGCCTGGCCCGTTTGCCGCCTGTATCGCCGGGCTCGATCTCGCACTCTGGGATCTAACGGCACGGCGCGAGAACAGGACACTCCGCGCGCTGCTGAACAGGGAGCAGCCGCTGAATGCTGTTCCTGCTTATGCAAGTGGTCTTAATCCTGAAACGGCGCCAGAAACGGTTGCGCGATGTCGCGACGCCGGTTTCCGGGCGTTTAAGGTGAAGGTTGCCTTTGGCGCGGATATCGACACCCAAGTTGTTTCCGGTCTGACGAAAGACCTTCGAACGGGCGAACGTCTTATAGTCGATGCGAACCAGGGATGGGATCTCGTCGACGCGCGCCGCATGGTGCCACGCTTGGGCGCTTTTGGCCTTGGCTGGATCGAAGAACCGATCGCCGCCGACAGGCCCGTATCGGAATGGGCTGAACTGGCCGTGTTATCGCCTGTCCCACTGGCCGGCGGTGAGAACGTAATGGGTTACGAAGGTTTTGCAGGCCTGATCCGCGACGGCTATCACGGCATTGTTCAGCCAGACATGTTGAAATGGGGCGGAGTGACCGGTGCCTACGCGGTCGGACGGCGTGCGGTGCTGGCGGGCCGCTCGTACTGCCCACACTGGCTAGGCAGCGGCGTGGGGTTGCTTGCGGCGGCACAAGTGCTCGCTGCCGTCGGAGGTTCGGGGATGCTCGAACACGACGTTATGGAAAATCCGTTACGCGAGGCGCTTGGCCAACCATTCCCGCGCGTAAAGAACGGAGCTTTCCCGCTTCCCGACCGCCCGGGATTGGGCGTTGAACCCGATCTCATGCGAATCCAGGAGTGGCTTGTGACCCGCGCGGAGTACCGGGTACCGAAGCGCTGAATCGAGGCCGCTTTTCTGACGGAAGCAAAGCACCTCGACTCAGCTTCTAACTTTATGGTCGAATTTCTGGGGTGACAGATGTCAAGGCGCTTGCTGCTTGCAGCAATGATCTCTCAATCGATGACTATATTGCCCGCGGCGACTCCCGTACGAGCCGAGAACAAACTCGACCGTGAGCCGCTCACCATAGCGCGGCAAGGAAGCTTTTTTGTTGGCGGGCGGGAGATAAGGAGTGACGCTTTATCTACCATCCCGCAGTTCTCGGCGCAGGGCACGATCCTCGTGGACCAGATGTATGTCCACTATCAGATACCCCTCAATCCCAAGCCATACGCCATCACTCTGGTCCATGGTTGTTGTTTAACTGGCAAGAGCTGGGAAACGACGCCTGATGGTCGGATGGGCTGGGACGAGTACTTCGTTCGCCGCGGCTTCCCGGTTTACAATGTCGATCAATCCTGGCGTGGCCGTTCGGCTGCAAGTCCTGTCGCCGTGAACTCCGCCAAGGCCGGTAAGCTGCCTGCCGATAATTTGCCGGCGTTCATTTCCGCCGGACGTGAGGGGGCTTGGTCTCTATTCCGCTTTGGTCCACAATATCCGACCGCCTATCCCGGCCTGCAGTTCCCGATCGAGGCCCAGGAGGAGTTCTGGAAGCAAATGGTGCCCGACTGGAACTATTCGATGACTGCGCCGGTACCCTCGGTCCAGGCGCTCGTCGAGTTGTCGCAGCGCATCCAGAACACAGTCCTGGTCAGTCATTCCCAATCCGGAATCTACCCGTTCCAGGCTGCTGCGATGAGTCCAAAAGGTATCGCTGGAATCATCTTGCTTGAGCCAGGGGCGTGTCCTACTCCCGAGTTCGACATGACCAATTTGAAAAAGATTCCAATCCTCGTTCTATTTGGAGATTTCGTCGAGAAGTCGGAAGCGTGGTCGAAGAGGCTGCAGGGCTGTCAGAGCTTTGTCGCTGCAGCCAAGACGGCAGGAGTTCAGGCTGAAGTCGTATCGCTTCCGGATGTCGGTTTGCACGGCAATTCTCACATGCTTATGCAGGACAAGAACAATTTGGAAGTCGCCGACTGGCTGATTGATTGGATGGCCCAGCGGATCAGATCCGATCGAACGCGCCAACCGTAGCACCGCGTGCACCTTTTGTTCGGTGGACTGCTTCTGGAGAGATATTGCGCTCGGCTCGACCACAGCGATTGCAATGTAGGGCCGTTAGCACTGAACTTGGATCCCGCCACGAAGGGGCTGCGTGTGCGTTTTTCTCGCAGCATCGCAGGTTCGTAACCTGAGCGATCGGCTTTCCTTGAATCGAGCAGTGCATTGGCGGTGAGGCGCGAGGGACGTCGGATTCTACAAGAATTTCTCTCGGCCTTGCGCTCTAATCCTAACGTCCAACTGTTGATCGAGCTTATCGAGGCTCCGCCGCAACACTTCAATTTCATGCGCATCCAGCGCCGCCATGAGCTCCCGCTCAACGCGGACGACAAACTTCTCGATATCCTTGTAGACCTTGCGGCCGTCGGCGGACAGCTTGAGGCTGGCGCGACGCCGATCGGCCTTGTCGAGGTCGCGGTGGATCAGCCCGCGGCGCACCAGCAGATCAATCGCCCGCGCGACCTTGAAAGCATCCGATGAGGTTAGCGTCGCGAGCTGGGCGGCGGTCAGCGGCTGATACCGGGCTATGACCGCAAGGCTACGCCAGGCCGGTACCGTCAGCTTGTGCCGGTCCTCGTACATGGGAGCAATGAAACTTCCTAACCGCGAAGCAATCAGCCCAAACCGATAGCCCGTCCAATGTTCAAGGGAAATGTTGGCTTTGCTTTCCGTCATCGAAGCATTTCTGGTGATCTGAAGCGTCCGACAATAGCGATCGCACAGTCAGTACTCAACCCAGGCTCGCGGCCATCCAACAACGCGATTGACGCGCCGGAAACTTAGTTGCAGAATGCAAATAAATGACGTGATCCTCGGGCCGCTGGCGCGGGCTGGCACGCAAAAAGCAGACAGGGAGATTCAACATGTCGAAGTCGACTGACGGGCAGGATCTGACGCTTGTTGGCCCGGGCACGATCATGGGCGAGATGATGCGGCAATACTGGATTCCGGCCGCGCTCTCTTCGGAGCTATCGGTCGACGGCGATCCAATGCGCTTGATGCTACTCGGCGAAAAGCTGATCGCCTTCCGTGACAGTTCCGGCCGGGTTGGCGTGCTGGACCATCAATGTCCTCATCGCTGCGCCTCGCTGTTCCTTGGCCGCAATGAACACGACGGCATTCGTTGCGTCTATCACGGCTGGAAATTCGACGTTGACGGCCGTTGCCTCGAGATGCCGAACGTCCCCCCTCCCCAGGACTTCAAGGAGAAGGTCCGTGCAAAAAGCTACCGAGTGCGCGAATGCGCAGGCCTGATATGGGTCTACATGGGTGCGCGCGCCGAGGCGCCGCCGATGCCAATGCACGAGGCGCTGTTCGTTCCGGAGCAGGATCTGACCGTCACCATCCTCCAGCGCGAAGCCAACTGGCTCCAGGGCCTTGAAGGCGATATCGACACGTCGCATTTCGGTTTCCTGCACGCCGGACACATCAACCCTGATGATTTCGAGGAAGGCCACCCGGCCCGCCACACGGTTTCCAACCGGGCGCCGGAGTACAAGGTCACCGACACCGATTGGGGTACGATGTACGGTGCCTTCCGGCCGGAACCGGACGATCAAATGCACTGGCGCATGGCGCATTTTTCACTGCCGTTCTGGACCCAGACCCCGAACGCCGACTTTGCCGACCACGTGGTCGCCAAGGCCTGGGTGCCCATGGACGACACCCACACAATGCTGATCTCGATCTATGGCGGTAGCGCCAAGGGCGCAACTTACTCCACCTCCAAGCTGAAGTCCGGCGGCGGCATCCCGGGAGCCGACGGCCTCGATTATCTGCCGAACACCACGGACTGGTTTGGACGCTGGCGTGCGGTCCAGAACATCGGCAACGACTGGGAGATCGATCGCGAGGCCCAGCGTAGCAACAAGATCTACACCGGCATCCGCAACATCGTGATGCAGGACCAGGCCGTCACCGAAAGCATGGGACCGATCGTCGACCACACCAAGGAACATCTCGCGCCGAGTGACGTGATGATTTCGCGGACGAGGCGCCGCCTGCTCAACGCGGCACGGGCGTTCGCCAACAACGGCACCGTGCCGTCCGGCGTTGATGATGCCGAGGTGTTCTTCAACGCGCGCGCAGGATCGTACTACGCGGACGCGAAGATCGACTGGCTCGAGGCCTATCAGGACAAGTTGAAGACCGCCATTCGCTGGCGTGCACCGAGCCAGCAGGCGGCGGAGTAGCGCCGATGTCCGCGCCGGATTGGAAGGAGCGCGCTCGTATCACGCGCCGCGCTGCGGTGTTTGGACTGACGGCCTCTTCGATCCTGCCATCGACGATGACCCCGGCGAGAGCGGACGAGCAATGGTCCGCACTCGTCGCCGCGGCCAAGAAGGAAGGACGGGTGGTGCTCTATAGCGCCTTCGTCGGCCTCGCTGCGCACAAGGAGCTCAAGAAGGACTTCGAGTCCACTTACGGCATCACCGTGGACATCCTCGAAGCCCGGGCAAGCGAGGTCCGGGAACGCATCCGCATCGAGCAGGCCGCAGGTCGCAACGCAGCCGACGTCTCCGAGAACGGGCGGACCACGACCACGCTGCAGATCAAGGAGGAGCGCGTTTTCGAGCCGCACGGCCCGCTCCCCAGCCTCGGCCGTCTCAAGGCCGATTTCCCAAGCGACGGCATGCGGCTGCCGATTTTTGCAATCGTCTACGGCATCCTGGCGAACACCATGCTGGTCAAGCCGGCGGACGAACCGAAAAGCTGGCTCGACCTGACGGACCCGCGCTGGAAGCGCAAGATTCTCAGCGACGATCTGCGGACGCTGGGCGGCGGCGGCGTGCTCTTCTCCGTCCTGCAGGACCTTTACGGCCGCGGCTTCCACGAAAAGCTCGCCCAGCAGGAACTGAAGTTCAGCAGGGAGATACCCGCCAACGAGCGGCGGGTGGCCCGCGGCGAGCTTCCGCTCTACATCCCTGACAGCCTGACATCGCTGCTCGAACTCAAGGGCCTGCCGGTGAAGTTCATCGCGCCCAGAGAGGGACTGCCCTATGTCGGCTACGATCTCGCATTGCTGAAAAATGCGCCTCACCCCAACGCAGCCCGCCTGCTGATGGAGCATTACCTCGGCAAGACGATGCAGCAGAGCCTTGCCAAGCTCGGCCTGCTGCCGACCACGACCGACGCGCTGACAGGCGTCGATCCAGCGGTGGCGCAGATCGAGACCACCAAGCTTCTCGGCACCACGGATCCCGAACGCATGAACGAGATGCTGTCCCTGGCTCAGCAGATCTATCGCTGAGACATCCGGGCGCGACCGGTCATGAGGCTGTGGCGGCCTGCTCCGGCACAGCCCAGGCCGATTTCTGCGGAACGAAGACGGTCACGTTATCGCCGACGGAGAAGTCGCCGAACGATGGTGCATCGACATTGAGACGGCCGTCGCCGGTCTGCACGACGACCGACCGGGTCGGTCCACGGAAGATCGTGTGTGCGATCTGCCCGGACCAGCGAAGTTCATGGTCTCTGCGGGCCGCGTCGGGTGCGGCGATACGAGCGTCTTCGGGACGGACCATGACGGTCACGGCCTGCCCCGGCCTGATCTCGCTTGCCGACTCGCACGCGCCACGCCAGCCTTTTCCGATGACGTCGAGCCGCACACGGCGGTCGTCGATCCGCGCGCAGGCCTCGACGCTGGCCTCGAGCAGGTTCGGTGTTCCAAAGAAGGCCGCCACGACCCGGTTTGCGGGATAGCGGTAGATCTCCTCGGGCGCTCCGATCTGCTGGATCCGGCCGCGATCCATCACGACCACGCGGTCGGACAAGGCCATCGCTTCGGCCTGGTCATGTGTCACGTACAGGCTCGTCATCCCGAGCCGTTTCTGGATCGAACGGAACTCATCGCCCATCTGCAGGCGAAGTTTTGCATCCAGATTGCTGAGCGGCTCGTCGAGCAGCAGCACCTTGGGCTCGAAGACGAGGGCCCGCGCGATCGCCACCCGCTGCTGCTGGCCGCCGGACAGCGCCGGCGCCGGCCGCTCGGCAAAACTCTCCATCTCGACCAGGCGCAGCGCCTTGCCGACAAGATCGCGAATCTCGGCCGCGGATTTGCGCCTCACGCGCAGCGGGTACGCAACATTCTCAAAAACCGTCATATGCGGCCAAATCGCGTAGGATTGGAACACCATGCCGAGCCTGCGGCGCTCCGAGGGAACGAAGAGGCCGCGCCCCGCATCGCTGACCACCTCGTTGCCGATGCTGATGCGGCCGCCGGTATTTTGCTCGAGGCCCGCAACCATCCGCAATGTCGTGGTCTTGCCGCACCCCGACGGCCCCAGCAGGGTCACGAATTCACCTTCGCTGACGCGCAGGTCGACGCCGTCGACCGCGACGAAATCACCGAAGACGCGGCTCACCTTCTCAAGAACGACATTCGACATGGCATGATCCAGGCCCGGTCACATTCCACCGATGCGGCTGTTGATGAACTTGAGTTGCACCCATCGGAAGATGATCACGAGAACCATCATGATGAGCCCGATGACACTGACCTGCTCTGCATTGCCGTTCGCCCACAGCTTCAGCAAGACGACCGACAACACCTCGGAGCCGACTGAATAGAGCAGAACGGATGCGCTCAGTTCGCGCATGATGCCGAAGAACACGAGGACCCAGCCGACCGCGAAGGACGGCCACGCCAGCGCAAGCACGATGCGCCGCATGGTCTGCAGCCAGCTTGCGCCGTGCACCCGGGAGCATTCCTCGAGGTCGAACGAAAGCTGCGCATATGCGCTCGACATGGCGCGCACCGAAAGCGGCGTCCCGAGCGAGATGTAGGCCAGCAACAGCGCCCAGATCGTGCCGTAGATCGGGATACTGTGCGGCAGGAGCGCAAATCCCCAGAGAAAGCCGACACCAAGGACGATGCCGGGCATCATCCAGGGCAGCCAGGCCATCGAGTCGATCAGCAGCCGGCCGCGCCATTTCGTGCGGACCGAGACATAGGCGACGGTTGCGCCGAGCAACATGGTCAGGGTGGCCCCGACGAGACCCAGCAACATCGTGTTGCTGAACCCGCGCCAGAATTCGCTGCTGCTGAATACCTCCCGGTAGTGCTCGAGCGTCAGCATGTCCCACTGATAGAACCCGAAGAACTTGAAGAACGAGCCGATGATGAGTTGGCCGACCGGGAGAACCACCGTCACCACGAAGAACAGGACGCAGAACGCAAAGGTTGCCCATCGCCATGCGCCGAGCTTCATCACCGAAGGCGAATAGCCCTTGCCGGTGATGGTCTGAAAGCTGCGGCCGCGCAGCATCCGCCGCTGCACCAGCACGATCAGGAACAGCAGCGCCATGATGACGAAGCTGACCGCGGTGGCATACTGATATTGCGGCGGCGAGCGCTGGTTGATCGAGTCATAGATGTCGGTGGTGATGACCCGGATTCCGGCCGGCGAGCCGAAGAACAGCGGAGACTCAAAATTCTCGATGCCGCGAATGAAACTCAGAATGGCCGCGCCGGTCAGCGCCGGCAGCATGAGCTGCAAGGTGACCGTACGAAAGGTCCTCAGGCGCGACGCGCCGCACATCGTCGCCGCCTCTTCGAGGCTCGGATCCATCGCGCGGAACGCGTCGACGATGAGAAGAAACAGGAACGGCACCGAATATTGCATCATGTGCCAGACCACGCCGCCATATGAATAGACGTTGATCGGCGCGGTCTCCGATCCCGTGATCCATTGATAGAGCTGGTTGAGCAACCCGACCTGCGGGTTGCCGAGCATGCCCCACGCCATCGCGGTCAGGATCGGGGGGATGAAGAATGGAAGCGTGATCAGGACTTCCAGCGCGCCGCGGCACGGGGTGTCGGTACGCGCCAGAATCCAGGCGAGCAGCACGGCCAGGACCACGGAAGGAATGGTCTTGGCCAGCGAAATGCCGACGGTGTTGAGGAGCGTCACCGCACTCTGCAGCGTGATGACGTCGTGATAGCCATCCAGATTGAACGTCCCGGCCATCCCCGGCGGCGTCGAATGCAGGCTGCCGTAGAGCAGCATCGACAGCGGATAGACGGACAGGAAGGCGAGAATGGCGACGAGCACAGCGAGCGCCGTGACGCGGCCCGCCGCAGTCGCCTGCAGCCACCGCCCGAGCCCGCCCAGGGTGGCCGGGCGCCGCTGGATCAGGTTGTTCGCTTCCTCTCCGGCTGAAATGCTCATGGCCCTCTCAGGGATAGAGCTTCTTGGCGAGGTCCATCATCGAGGGACGCTCAGCCAGTTTCGCGGGACCGATGATCTTGGCGTTCACGAACTGCTGCGCGTCCGGATTGGCGCGCTGGGCAGCCTCGGCGTTCACCGGAAGCATCCAGGCATTGGCGTAGAGCAATTGCGCCTCGACACCGAGGAAGTGGTCGATGAACAAACGCGCGGCATTGGGATGCGGCGCGCTCTTGAGCACCGCAAGATCCATCTCCGCGTAAGGGGCGCCCTCCTTCGGAATCACGACCTTTACCGGCAAACCCTTCAGGTCGGAGGTGAAGGCAAAGATCTGCGGGATGTAGATGGCGTACTCGCCGCGCGCGACGCGGCGCGCGTCGTTTCGCATGTCGCGGCTGAACACCGGCTTTTGCTCGGCGAGTTTCTGGTTGAAGTCGCCGCCCATGGTTTTTTCCAGGATGGCGAACATGGTGTTTCCGCTGCCGAGCGGCCGCATGTCGTCCGAGAGGATCTTGCCCTTCCATTTGGGATCGTTGAGATCGTTCCAGCTCGTCGGAATGTCCTGCTCCTTGACCAGCCGGGTGTTGATGAGAATACCCATCGGCTGCATGAAGGCCGGGACGTTGTAGTCATTGGCCTTGAACGGCGGGCGCAGATGGGCGGCGTTCGGAATCGGCGGCAGTTTCTGCACGAAATCGCCGTTCTTGAGCTGCTCCTCGATCATGGTCGTCGTGACCATTTCCGCGTCACCCAGGAAGCGGCCGGCCGCCTGCTCGGTACGGATACGCTCGGCGAGCTCGCTGGCGCGGAGGTCGAGGCTCTCGACCGCAATTCCGTACTTTGCTTCAAACGACTTCAGCACGTCCTTGAAGTAGGGAGCGCCCAAAGCCATGTTGTAGACGACGACCTTGCCTTCCTTCTTGGCGGCCTCGACGACCTTGTCCCAGGAACCGTCCTCGGCCTGCGCGGGGCTCAACAGACCGACAAGACAGGCGACAACCGCCGGCATCACTCGCTTGAACAACACGTTACTCCTCCCAAAATCTTTTATTCGCTATTTGCTTCGCCGGTGCTCAGATCTCCAGGACCAGATATTGCTTGTCGATGGTGACCTGGAACGTTTCGGCGCACAGCTCGCCTTCGGTCAGCGCCCCGCCGGGTTCGACCTTCAACTCGTAACTCCGCACCTTGGTGCGATCAGGCTCGCACCACGACCGTCCGGTGCGCAGATCGAATTCCCAGCCATGCCACGGACAGCGCAACAGCTCGCCACGCCGGCTCAATCGATAGTCGCCCGGACCTGCGGCCTCGACCAGCCCGACGATACGCCCCTTGCACAGCGACGCTCCTTCGTGCGGACAACGATTGCCGACGGCGAAATACTCGCCCTCCACATTGAAGATGCCGATCTCGCGTCCATTGACCTCGACCAGCAGGCGCTGACCCGGCGGGATCTGGTCCACGGTCGCAACCACATGCCGCGCCATCAGTCCAACCTGTAGAACTTGCGGGCGTTCTCATAGAGAAGCTGCTCGCGCTGAGCTTGCGTGAGGTTGGCACGAAACGCGTAACGCGGATCGTCGAAATCCCAATGCGGGTAGTCGGTCGAGAACAGCAGCCGGTCCCAGCCGATCCGGTCGAACAGGTCGATCAATTCGGCCGACGTCGCTGGCTCTTCCATCGGCTGCGTGCTGAACCAGACTTGCTCGCGCACATATTCCGACGGCGGCTTCTTCACATGGGGAACCTCGCTGCGCAGACGCGCCCAGTGCTTGTCCATGCGCGCATTGAGCGACGGCACCCAGCCGAGGCCGCCCTCCATGATGACGACGCGCAGCTCGGGAAAGCGCTCCAGCACGCCTTCGAACACCAGACTGGCGACCACCGCCTGCATGGTCTGGGCGACCGAGTGATGTTCCTCCATGTAGTAGGAAGTCCATCCACCGCCGGTCGACGGATGGCCATTGGTGCCGCCGACGTGGATCGTGATCGGCAAATTGTTGCGCACCGCCGCCTCGTAGATCGGCCAGTACCGCCGACGTCCCAGTGGCTCATCCGTCTTGGGCAGGATCAGGATTTGGGTAAAGTTAGGATCGCCGCCCCTGGCGTCGATCTCGGCGACGGAGGCGACCGTGTCCTCTTGGGCGACCAGCACGGAAGCCCGGAGCCGCGTCTCCTGCTTCACCCAACGCTCGACCTGCCAGGTGTTCATCGCGCGGGTCAATGCGACGCCGAGGTCGAGATTGCGCTGGCTCCCGGGATTCCAGCGCAGGGGAATCAACATGCCGACCTCGATCCCATTCGGATCGAGGTGCTGCTTCCGCATCAGTTCAAGGCTCGATCCCGGCGGCCCGCCCTCCTCCGGATAGGCATCGATCCGTGCTGCGTCGGGCGACATCCGCGGATGCGACAGCGCCTCGGAGAAGGCGTGGCGCAGGTGGCTGCCGTAGACCGTCAAATGCTCGATCCACCGTCTTTCCAGATAGGGATGCACCTCGGTCCACGACGTCATCGCCGGATGAATGTCGCAATCGATGACTTTCAGCTTGTAGCTCGCGGCCTTCGGCCGCTCGAGTTCGACGGTGCTCATGGCACAACCTCCATGACCTGATCGGCCTTGGCCAATCGCGAGTAAGTGGCAAGCGCGTTTTCACTGGCGATCTTGCGAAACAGCCCGTCAGGGAGCCGGCCGGAGAGAACCGCATCCCCGTCGAAATGCCAGTGCGGATAGTCCGTCGAGAACAGGAACAGTTCATCCGACTTGATGTGATCGACGAGCCGCATGATGGCCTCGCCGTCGTCCGCCGCATCGACCGGCTGGACGGTGAAGCGCACATTGTTGCGGATGATCTCCGACGGCGTGCGCGTGACCCAGGGCACCTCGGCCCGCACGCCCTTCCAGGTCTTGTCGGCGCGCCAAATGAACCCGCTCAGCCAGGTCAGCCCGGATTCGATGGCGACCACCTTGAGCCGGGGAAATTTCGCGAACACGCCTTCCGATATCAGGCTTTGCAGCTGGCTCTCGAATGCGGCGGATTGCGCCACATAGTCCTCGACATAGTGCGACGGCCAGCCGATGGCGGTTGGCGCATAGCGATAGGCGCTGCCTCCGTGAATTCCGATCACCAGGCCCAGGCGCTCGGCTCGCTCGTAGATCGGCCAGAGATGCCGCCGGCCGAGCGTGATTTCACCGGACACCAGCATCAGCACCTGCACGAAGCGGGAATCCTGGGCCCTGCGGTCGATTTCCGCCACGGCGAGTTCCGCGCTGTGCGACGGAATCACGATCGAGGCGCGGAGCCGCGCATCGCGGTCGAGCCAGCGGTCCGTGATCCAGTCGTTGGTCGCCCGGCAAAATGCGGCCGCCATGTCCTCGCTGTGAAAGACCTGCGCACCGTAGAGGCAGTTCAGAATTCCATAGCGCGGTCGAAACCGATCGAGCACATGGTCTTGCATCGCCTCGAGCGAGGAGCCCGCCTTCGCGCCGCCATCGAGAGCCCAGTCGGGGCGACACGATAGCGGCGAGTTCTGCGGATAGCTCGTCAGGCTCAGATTGAGACGATCGAGCGCACGGACGGAGACCATCTCGCGCCAGTAGTCGTTCAGATATGGCAGGAGGACGCCCATCCCCGGCACCGCCGGGTGAAGGTCGCAATCGATAGCCCCGGCGTACGTCCTCGCCTGATCAAAACCGCCGACCAAGCCGTTTCCTTCCATGTTGCTCTCGCCACTTTTTTCTTGGAGTTGGGAGATTGCACCCTATGTTGATATATCAATAAATGTTTTGTCAATAAATTTGATCTGGATCAATGCGCAGGAAAAGTGAGACTTTGAGCGAAGATCTGCTGGGGGAGATTCCTGGAATGCCTAGGGCCAAGAAGCTCGAGGTTGAGCAACCGTCGAACGAACGCTCGCGCACTGCCGGAACCCTGGCGCGCGAACATTTGGCCGTGCTGGTCTCGACCATCGGCATGCGCCTCAATAGGGGCGCGACTGCTTATTATCGCTCGGTCTGGAACATCGGCGCGGTCGAGTGGCGCCTGATCATGACGCTCAAGAGCATCAGTTCGCTCAATGTCAGCGAGTTGTCGGACGCCGCTGATATCGACAAGGCTGCCGCAAGCCGAAGCCTAGCGATCCTGGAAGAGCGTGGGCTCGTATCGGTCGAACAAACGCGGTCGCGTGGCAGAGCGGCGATCGCCAAGCTGACGGCCGAAGGTCGAAAATTCGCGGTCAAGTTGACGGAAGTATCACGCGAACGCGACGCGCGCCTTTTCAAGGAGTTCACCCCATCGGACAAGGAGAGATTGCGCGAACTCCTGAACCAACTGTCCGGCTCGCTGGAAAAAGCCGATTGGGAACATTGACCGCGGTCTATCCGGGATTTTCCTCACTCCAGCCCCACTGACGGCAGAAGTATCGCCACTCGAAGTCCTCCAAGTGGAGACCGGTCCAAGCTGAGAGATCCGGCGTAAAGCTCGGCGAGTTCACGCGTGATCGACAAGCCAAAGCCGAATCCGGGAGAGCTTTCGTCGAGCCGTTGGCCGGCCTGCATCGCCTGTGACATTTGCTCCGGTGAGAGCCCGGGCCCGTCGTCCTCGATGACAAGGATGACACTGCGCGTCTCCTCGCGAGATTCGACGACAACCTTGCTGTGGCACCAGGCGAAGGCGTTTTCCAGCACGTTTCCCAGCATCTCGTCGACGTCTTGCTGTTCGCAGGCGACCGCCAGGCCGACCGGTATGTGACTGACAAAATCGATCGCCTTGTCGGCGTTCACTTTGCCGAGGACGAGACCAAGATCCGCGACGCGTGGCGCGATCACCGTTCTCGTCCGAACTGGACCGCCAAGTGCGGCCGATCGGGCGCGGCCCAGATGATGCCGGATGCGGCGGTCCATTAGGACGACGAGACCGTGCAGATCTTCTGAGCCTGACGATTGGTTCTGCAGCGCGACCGCCAGCGTCGCAAGCGGCGTCTTCAGTCCGTGCGCCAGATTCGAAACGTGTTTGCGCGCCCGCTCCAGGTTGGTGGCGTTCTGAACCAGCAGCGCATTCAGTTCGGTGGCCAATGGCTGCACCTCGCCCGGCTGCGCGTCGGGCACGTTGTCGCGAAGTCCAGCTCTGACATCGGCGACCGCCTGACGAAGTCGTTCGAGAGGACGCAACCCCAGTCGAACCTGGATCAGCATCGCTAAGATCAATGCGATGCCGAGCACCGCCAGCGACAGCGCCAACGTACGCATAGCTTCCCACAATGGCCCGCGCACCGCGTCTCTCGGAGCGGAGGCGACGATCGTGACAGGTGCGCCAGACGCCGCGACGTTGAGGATGCGGAAGTGAAGCATGCGATCGTACGGGCCCTTGCCATCGGCAGGCAGCGTACGCTCTCGCGGGGGCGCATCTTCGCCGATCGGGGGCTGTCCCTTATACACATCT
>NZ_JBXEJO010000027.1:0-105408 GCF_056837965.1 Bradyrhizobium ferriligni | reverse complement strand
CGATAGCCCCAGCCACCGCCGCGTCCGCGCCAGGCTTGCGCAGGCGCTGTGGTGACGCCGACCAGGATGGCAGAGGTGCTTGCGACATAGACGAACAACAAAGCGACTGCTGCTAGGCAACGAGTCAGGATATTGTAGCGTTTAGTCATTCTGAAGATCTCCAGTCCACTTCCAAACATCTGAACTGATGCTGGCTGTCTCGCTTAGACGCGCGACACCGGCATTCGGTTCGTGCATGCTAAGACAATATTTTCACTAAGGTTCTTGCGAGCTTTAACGACTCTATTGAGACCAACAGGTAAGGTCAAGTTACAGTCCCGCCTGCAAAGGATACTGTCGTTGCTGCGCTCATCTTGTCGTTCATCCGCCGTTCATTCTGTTCATCTTGTGTTGCGCCGATTTGATTTGTGCATCGCAGAAGCAGAGATTTGAGAACCTCGGAAAATGCCGGCGAGAACTTGAAGTCGACACGATCCTGTTCTCTCAGCGTTGCAGTATCCTTCCAAAGAGTGCCCATGCCGAAACAACACACTTACGTCCTTGGTCTCAACGTCTACGACCATGACGTCAGCGCCTGCCTGCTGCGTGACGGCGCGATCGCCTACGCGATCTCCAAGGAGCGCATCACCCGCGAGAAGCACGCCTCCGGCTTCTACAAGGAAGTCGTCGACTACTGCCTGTCGGCCGAGGGCATCACCCTCGACGACGTCGATCTCGTGGTGCGCAACAGCTACATCCTGCCGGTGCCCGAGATGGAGGAGCGGATGCTCCACCAGGATATGCCGGGCTTCCTGCCGATCGCCGAACGCAACGAGGCAATCAAGCACCCGCTGTTTCGTTCCAAATCCGACAAGGTGGTGTCGATCTCGCACCACCTCGCGCATGCCTACAGCGCGTTCGCGGTGTCGCCATTCAGGGACGGCGTCGTGATGATCGTCGACGGCGTCGGCAATTATCGGGCCGACGCGATGGAGTCCTACTCCGAGGATGAGGCATCGCCGCTGGCCCGCGAGTCCGAGAGCTACTACAGGTTCGACGACACCAGGCTCGAATGCCTGAAGAAGGTCTTCATGGAGCCGTCGCGCGGGCTGTTGTCGGACGAGTTCTACAACATGCCGGGACTGGGGGCGCTGTACAGCCGGGTCTCGACCTATGTGTTCGGCGACTGGAACAAGTGCGGCGAGTTGATGGGGCTTGCGCCCTATGGCCGCCGGGAGCAGGTCGGCCATCTGCTCGAGATGAAGGACGGCAAGCTGCACGTGCCGTTCTGGGGCGCCGAGAACCAGCAGCCCTTCGTGCTCGACAGCGGCAGCTGGGACAAGAGTCCGGCGATGCGGCACTGGGAGGACATCGCCTGGCGGGTGCAGGACGACACCGAGAACGTGTTGCTGGCGCGGGCGCGCTGGCTGCGCGAGACCACGGGGGCGAAAAATCTCTGCATCGCCGGCGGCGTCGCGCTGAACTGCGTGGCCAACGGGCGCATCGCGCGCGAGTCAGGTTTCGAAAACATCTGGATCCAGCCCGCCGCCGGCGACGACGGCATCGCGATCGGTTGCGCCTATTACGGCTGGCTCGAAGTGCTCAAGCAGCGCCGCTCGTTCGTGATGGACCACGCCTATGTCGGGCGGCGCTACAGCGACGCCGAGGTGGCCGCCGCGCTGCAAAGCTTCCTGGTGCGCATCCAGATCGACGCGAAGCGCAGCGACAATATCTGCCGCGACACCGCAAAGCTGCTCGCCGACCAGCGCGTGATCGGCTGGTTTCAGGACCGTTCCGAATTCGGTCCGCGCGCGCTCGGCAACCGCAGCCTGATCGCCGATCCGCGCAAGGCCGAGATGAAGGACATCCTCAACAGCCGGGTCAAGCACCGCCAGGCCTTCCGGCCGTTCGCGCCGATCGTGCTGGCCGAGCGCATGAAGGAGATCTTCGAAGGCGAGGAGGACTCGCCCTACATGCTGATCGCAAAGCCGGTGCGGCCGGAATGGCGCGACAGGATTCCGGCGATCGTGCATGTCGACGGTTCGGCACGGGTGCAGAGCGTGCGGGAAGAGACCAACCCGATGCTCTATCGCCTGCTGAAGGAGTTCGAGGCGCTGACCGGCGTGCCGGTCCTGATCAACACCTCGTTCAACGTCAAGGGCGAGCCGATCATCGAGACGCCGCAGGACGCGGTCAGCTGCTTCCTCACCACCGGGATCGACCACCTCGTGATGCACGACACGCTAGTGTCGAAGACCGCCATGCACAAGGTCGTCACGCCTGTCATGACGACGTTCGGCGACGTCGCCACCATCGTCTCCTCGACGACGCAGGACACCAGTCGCGGCGGCGGCTGAAACTTATTACGCGGGTGTCGCCGGTGCCGCGGGCTTTGCCGCCGGCGGCTTGACCGGCTTGTCCTGCCGCTTCGACCACGAGATGTAGTAGGCCACGATCGTCATGATCGCGATGCCGGAGATGCTGACGAAGATCTGCGCGAACAGCGAGCCCGAGCTCATCGAGAGCTCGAAATGTCCGACAAAGGACAGGAACACGCCGACGCAGAATACCGCCAGCGACTGCTGGCCGCAGACGATCAGGGGATCGAACACCTTCCACTCCAGCGCCGCCCAGTCCTTCGGGATGAAGCGGATCACCAGGACCGTGATCACCACGAAGTGCAGGAAGCGATACGGCGCAAGGTTGGTCTTGTCGTTCGGGTTGAAGGCCGAATAGAGCCAGTCCGGGAACATGGCGCCGAAGTCCGGGAAGCGTCCGGCCATCGTCATGATCAGCGCGAAAATCATATAGGCGATGCAGAACCACAACGTGTAGCGCGAGTTGATGATGCCCATGTTGTTGCGTGCGCCGCCCATCGCGCACCACGAGCCGAACACGAACAGCACCTGCCAGGCGAACGGATTGAAGTACCAGCTGCCGGCCGGGTAGGCCGGCAGGTTCCAGCCCTGGTGGCGCGACAGCAGCCACAGCACGAGCGAGGCTGCCATGGTCCAGTTCGGCCGCCGCAGCATGAACCACAGCACCGGCGGGAACAGGCCCATCAGCACGATATAGAGCGGCAGCACGTCGAGATTGACCGGCTTGAATTTCAGGAACAGGCCCTGGCGCAGCGTCTCGGTGGCGTTGTCGACGAGGCCGGCGACGTTGAACTCGTTGATGATCTCGGAATCGCCGAAGCGCAGCGCCAGATAGCTGATCGAGGCGATGTAGATCACGAACAGGATGATGTGGGCGACGTAGAGCTGCCAGACCCGCTTGGTCAGCCGGGTGGCGCCGACGATGAAGCCGCGTTCCAGCATCATGCGGGCGTAGACGAAGGAGGCGGTGTAGCCGGAGATGAAGACGAACAGGTCCGCGGCGTCGCTGAAGCCGTAATTCCGCGTCGTGATCCAGTTCACGACATTGTCGGGGATGTGATCGAGATAGATCGCCCAGTTCGCGACCCCGCGGAACAGGTCGAGCCGGAGGTCACGTCCTTTTTCGGGCAGGGTAGCGTGGATTTCCATGGGGCGCCGCTTCCTCGAGGTGATGCTTGTCGAGAAGATCGCGCCGCGGGCCCAGGGGACTGCTAAGGGAGCCTCCCGGGGCCAGATTGTCACAGCGCGGTAGAATGACTATACCGGTCCGGCGAAGGCTGCCTCCGAGATCCGAGGAATCACCGATCAGATCGTTGATAGGTGTCTCTATACTATCCCGGCGGTTTCCTTCAAATCGCTTCCATGTCGCACATCCCACGGGGCCGACCATCCATGACCGCACGCATTTTTAAGCCCGCCAAAAACGCGATGCAATCGGGACGTGCCAAGACCAAAGAGTGGCAACTGGACTACGAGCCGGAGCAGCCGCGCTCCGTGGAGCCCTTGATGGGCTGGACCTCGTCCACCGACATGAAGCAGCAGCTGACGCTGCAGTTCGAGACCAAGGAAGAGGCGGTCGCCTATTGCGAGCGCAAGGGCATCGCCTACCAGGTGATCGAGCCGAAGGATTCGGCGCACCGCCAGATCGCCTATGCCGACAATTTCGCGTTCCGCCGTTGGGAGCCTTGGACCCACTAAGGTTGGACCCACTAAGCCCTGACTAGCGCCCGGATCAGCTCGCCGCGGGCGCGGCGAGGGCGCCCGGGATCGGCAGCGGCGCGTCCTTGGAGACGCCGAGCACCGGAAAGCTTCTGATCTTGCGCACATTGGGCAGGCCGGCGAATTGCAGCAGCTGCTGGCGCATGTCGTCGACGCTGGGCGCGACGCATCGGAGCATGAAGTCGGCATCGCCCGAGATCCGCCAGCATTGCAGGAAGCGCGGCACGGCCGCCACATCAGCCTCGAACGCCTCGATCGCGCTCAGGGTCTGGCTGTCGAGCTGGATCAGCACGAAGGTCGTCACCTCATAGCCGAGCAGCCGTTCGTCCAGCGTGGCACGGATCGCCTGGATCACGCCGCGGCTGCGCAGGGCGCGAACCCGGCGCAGGCAAGGCGGGGCAGTGATGCCGACCCGCTCGGCGAGCTCGTTGATCCTGATCCGGCCGTCCCGCTGCAACTCGGACAGGATCCGCAGATCGATGTCATCGAGCTGTGGGCGCTCGGTCACGGTCACGAGCCCGCGACGGCGGCGCGCCGGCTGTCGCTGCCGTGGCTCGCCTGGCCGATCGCGGCCCGCGGCGCGACGCCCGACAGCACCAGCTTCTCGTGCGCCGCGATGATAGCGTCGCGGGTCAGACGGCCGCCGGGGCGGTACCAGGTGCAGAGCCCGGTGAGCAGCGCCAGGATCGCGAAGGTCGCGACCTGGATGTCGACGACCTCGAACACGCCGTCCGACGCCCCGTCGGTGAGGATCTGCGCCAGCCGCTGCTCATAGGCGCCGCGCAGCGCCACCACTGCGTCGTAATTCTTCGCATCGAGGCTGCGCAGCTCGGAATTGGCGATGAAGACCTCGCGCTTGCGGGTCATGTGATAGGTGACGTGGAACGCGACAAAGGCGCGCAGCTTCTCGACCGGATCGGCCTTGCCCTCGAGCGCAAGATCAAGCTCGCGCAGCAAATCGTTGATATGGTCCTGCACCAGATCGAACAGCAGGTCCTGCTTGGTTGAGATATGGTTGTAGAGTGAGCCCGCCTGGATGCCGACCTCGGCGGCAAGCTGGCGCAGGCTCATGGCCTCGTAACCGTGCTCGAAGATCAGGCGCACGCCGGCCTTGCGGATCGCCTCCAGCGTGGTGGGACCGTGTGAGCCGATCGTGCGTGCCATCGGGGCCTCGGAGGGTGTTGGCTTGCCAGGACGGACCAGGAAACAAGCGAACGACCGTATGTATATCGCATGAAATCCCAGTGAATTCAATGCACTGCCGATTTCATGCCCAAACCATAGCACGATTGCTTGCGAAGCCAAGAAAAAAACGTATGATCGTTTAATTGCAAGATGAATCTCACGGGAGGGATCATGGCCTCGAACCAGGCGGCAATCTTCAATTTTGACCTTGGCGAGACCGCGGATGCGATCCGCGAGACGGTGCATGACTTCTCGACCAACGAGATCGCTCCGCGCGCCGCCGAGATCGACCGCAGCAACCAGTTTCCGCGCGACCTATGGCCCCGGATCGGCGCGCTCGGCCTGCACGGCATCACCGTCGAGGAGGAGTATGGCGGCTCGGGCCTCGGCTATCTCGAGCACTGCATCGCGGTCGAGGAGATCTCGCGGGCGTCGGCCGCGGTCGGCCTGTCCTACGGCGCGCATTCCAACCTCTGCGTCAACCAGATCCGCCGCAACGGCAGCGAGGCGCAGAAGCGCAAATATCTGCCGAAGCTGATCTCCGGCGAGCACGTCGGCTCGCTCGCGATGTCCGAGCCGTCCGCGGGCTCGGACGTGGTCTCGATGAAGACCCGCGCCGACAGGAAGGGCGACCGCTTCGTGCTGAACGGCAACAAGATGTGGATCACCAACGGCCCGGTCGCCGATACGCTGGTGGTCTACGCCAAGACCGATCCGAACGCCGGCCCGCGCGGCATCACCGCCTTCATCATTGAAAAGGGCATGAAGGGATTTTCCACCGCGCAGAAGCTCGACAAGCTCGGCATGCGCGGCTCCGACACCTGCGAACTGGTGTTCGAGGATTGCGAGGTGCCGGAGGAGAACGTGCTCTCTGAGGTCGGCCGCGGCGTCAATGTGCTGATGAGTGGTCTCGACTATGAGCGCGCGGTGCTGGCGGCGGGGCCGATCGGCATCATGCAGGCCTGCATGGACGTGGTGCTGCCTTACGTCCACGAGCGCAAGCAGTTCGGCGAGCCGATCGGTTCGTTCCAGCTGGTGCAGGGCAAGGTCGCCGACATGTACACCACGAT
This sequence comes from Bradyrhizobium ferriligni, assembly GCF_056837965.1. Taxonomy (NCBI): domain Bacteria; kingdom Pseudomonadati; phylum Pseudomonadota; class Alphaproteobacteria; order Hyphomicrobiales; family Nitrobacteraceae; genus Bradyrhizobium; species Bradyrhizobium ferriligni. The sequence goes on along the minus strand of NZ_JBXEJO010000027.1, from coordinate 99,077 downwards.
GAACGCCTCGCGCGCCTATGTTTACGCCGTCGCGAAAGCCTGCGACCGCGGCGAGACCACGCGCGAGGATGCCGCCGGCGCCATCCTCTATGCCGCCGAGAAGGCCACCCAGTGCGCGCTGGATGCGATCCAGCTGCTCGGCGGCAACGGCTACATCAACGACTATCCGACCGGCCGCTTGCTGCGCGACGCAAAGCTCTACGAGATCGGCGCCGGCACCAGCGAGATCCGCCGGATGCTGATCGGCCGCGAGCTGTTCGCCAAGACGGCCTGATGTCTTCTCCCTCGCCCCGCGCTTGCGGGAGAGGGGCGGGGTGAGGCCTGTCACCGCATCGACGGTGGCAACTCACCCCGGCACGATGATTGACCTTGAACCCCACCGATACTCCAACGAAACGTGCAACACCGATGCCGCTTCATTCGACGATCGATCCCACATCTTCTGAATTCGCCCGCAACGCCGAGGTGATGCGCGGCCTGGTCGCGGAGCTCCGCGGAAAGCTCAACCAGGTGGCCGGTGGCGGCGGCGAGACCTCGCGCAAGCGGCACACCTCGCGCGGCAAGATGCTGGCGCGCGATCGCGTCGATCTCCTGGTCGACCCCGGTACCGCGTTCCTCGAACTGTCGCCGCTGGCCGCCAACGGGCTCTATGGCGGTGACGTGCACTCGGCCAGCGTCATCACCGGCGTCGGGCGCATCGCAGGGCGCGAGTGCATCATCGTCGCCAACGACGCCACCATCAAGGGCGGCACCTATTACCCGATGACGGTGAAGAAGCATCTGCGCGCCCAGGACATCGCGCGGCAGAACAATCTGCCCTGCGTCTACATGGTGGATTCCGGCGGCGCCTTCCTGCCGCTGCAGGACGAGATATTTCCCGACGAGCGGCATTTCGGCCGCATCTTCTACAACCAGGCCCAGATGTCGTCGCAGGGCATCCCGCAGATCGCGATCGTGATGGGCTCCTGCACCGCGGGCGGCGCCTATGTGCCGGCGATGTCCGACGAGAGCATCATCGTGCGCAACCAGGGCACGATCTTCCTCGGCGGTCCGCCGCTGGTGAAGGCGGCGACCGGCGAGGTCGTCACCGCCGAAGAGCTCGGCGGCGCCGATGTGCACTCCCGGCAGTCGGGCGTGACCGATCACTATGCGCAAAACGACGCCCACGCGATCGGGATCGCGCGCCGCATCGTCGGCACGCTGAAGCAGCCGGTGAAGGCACAGCTCAACATGCGCCCTGCGCAGGAGCCGCTGTTTCCGGCCGAGGAGATCTATGGCGTGGTCTCCGCCGACGGCAGAAAACCGTTCGACGTGCACGACATCATCGCGCGGATCGTCGACGGCTCCGAGTTCGACGAATTCAAGAAGCTCTACGGCACCACGCTGATCTGCGGCTTCGCCCATATCTTTGGCTATCCGGTCGGCATTATCGCCAATAACGGCATCCTGTTCAGCGAGAGCTCGCTGAAGGGCGCGCATTTCATCGAGCTGTGCTGCCAGCGCGGCATTCCCCTGGTGTTCCTGCAGAACATCACCGGCTTCATGGTCGGCAAGAAATACGAGGCGGGCGGCATCGCGCGCGACGGCGCCAAGCTGGTGACGGCGGTTGCCACCGCGGGGGTGCCGAAATTCACCGTCGTGATTGGCGGCTCCTACGGCGCCGGCAATTACGGCATGTGCGGCCGCGCCTACAGCCCGCGCTTCCTCTGGCTGTGGCCGAACGCGCGCATCTCGGTGATGGGCGGTGAGCAGGCCTCGATGGTGCTCAGTCAAGTGCGCCGCGACGGCATCGAGGCCAAGGGCGAGAGCTGGTCGGCGGAAGAGGAAGACAAGTTCCGCGAGCCGATCCGCGCGCAGTACGAGAAGCAGGGCAATCCGTATTACGCGACGGCGCGGTTGTGGGATGACGGCGTGATCGATCCCGCCGACACCCGCCTGGTGCTCGGACTTGGCCTGTCGGCCGCCGCCAACGCGCCGATCGAGCCGACGAAATTCGGCCTGTTCAGGATGTGACCCAGGAACTGACCATGGACCGCTCAAAACTCACCCGGCGTTTCCGCACGCTTCTGATCGCCAACCGCGGCGAGATCGCCTGCCGCGTCATCCGCTCGGCGCGCGCCATGGGGCTGCGCACCGTCGCGGTTTATTCCGAGGCCGACCGCGACTCGATGCATGTCGCGCTCGCCGACGAGGCCGTGCTGCTCGGTCCGGCCCGGGCCCGCGACAGCTATCTCAGCATCGAGCGCGTCATCGCCGCCGCCAAGGAGACCGGCGCCGAGGCGGTGCATCCCGGCTACGGCTTCCTGTCTGAAAATGCGGAGTTCGCGCAGGCCTGTCTTGAAGCAGGTTTGGTGTTCGTCGGCCCGACCGCCGAGATGATGACGGCGATGGGCTCGAAGTCCGGCTCGAAGGCGCTGATGGAGAAGGCCGGCGTGCCCTTGGTGCCCGGCTATCACGGCGAGGCCCAGGACGAGGCGACCTTGGCGGAGGCCGCCAACCGGATCGGCTTCCCCGTGCTGGTGAAGGCGTCGGCCGGCGGCGGCGGCCGCGGCATGCGTGTTGTCAACTCGGCCGCTGAGCTCACGGCCGCGATCACCAGCGCCAAGCGCGAGGCCAAGGCGGCATTCGGCGACGACCGCATGCTGATCGAGAAATATGTGCAGAACCCGCGCCATATCGAGGTGCAGATCATCGGCGACAGCCACGGCAATCTGCTTTCGCTGTGGGAGCGCGAATGCACGCTGCAGCGCCGCCACCAGAAGGTGATCGAGGAGGCGCCGTCGCCGACGCTGAACGCCGCGCAACGCGAGACGGTTTGCGAGGCCGCCCGCAAGGCTGCCGGCGCGGTCAATTATATCGGCGCCGGCACCATCGAGTTCGTCTCCGACGGCAAGGACGTGTTCTTCATCGAGATGAACACCCGCCTGCAGGTCGAGCATCCCGTCACCGAGCTGATCACCGGCGTCGATCTCGTCGAATGGCAGCTCCGCGTCGCCTTCGGCGAGGCGCTGCCGCTGAAGCAGGACGAGATCAGGCTGAACGGGCATGCCATCGAGGCGCGCGTCTACGCCGAAAATCCCCAGAAGAACTTCATGCCCTCGGTCGGCCGCATCAAGACCTGGCGCACGCCACAGGAAGGCGACGGCCTGCGCATCGATGCCGGCTATCGCAGCGGCGATAATGTCTCGCCCTACTACGACGCGATGCTCGCCAAGGTGATCGCCTGGGCGCCGACGCGCGAGGGCGCGATCGAGAAGCTCAATCGCGGGCTTGAGGAAACCGATGTCCGCGGCATCGTCACCAACATCCCGTTCCTGTCGTCGCTGGTGACGCATAAGGATACGCGAGCCAATGCGATCGATACCGGCTTCATCGAGCGCGAGCTGAAGAACCTGACATCGGGCGCGGGCACGGCCGGCGAGTTCGAGCTTTGCGCAGCAGTGGCCGCGATCGTCAACAACGAGCAGAAGGCGGCGCGGCGTGAGGCCAACTCGCCCTGGCAGGCCTTCGGCTGGATGCCGGTCGGCCGCCGTCAGCGGGTGTTTTCGTTCCGGCAGGGCCATGAGCCCGCCCAGACCATCACGCTGCACTATGGCAACGGACCGTCGACGCTCTCCGTCGGCGGCCGGGAACTCGTCTTTGCGATCTCGTCAGCCGGCGATGACGGCGTCGACCTGACGCTCAACGGCCTCAAGTCGCGCATTGCTTCGGTCGTCGAGGGCCACGAGCTTTACTTGCGCACCCGCAACGGCCGCTTCGACCTGCACTGGGTCGATCCGTTCGGCGGCGAGAGCGAGGAGCAGGTCGGCGAGGACAAGATCGTGGCTCCCTTGCCGGGCACCGTGGTCGCGCTGCTGGCCGAGGAGGGCGCGACCTTGGAGAAGGGCGCGCCGATCCTGACCCTGGAAGTGATGAAGATGGAGCAGACCCTGCGCGCGCCCTATGCCGGGGTGCTGAAGAAGCTCAAATGCAAGGTCGGCGACATCGTCGGCGAGGGCGTCGAGCTTGCCGAAGTCGAGCCCGCGGCCGCGTCATGAGCGATCAGATCAAGATCATCGAGATGGGGCCGCGCGACGGCCTGCAGAACGAAAAGACGCCGGTCAGCGTCGAGGCGCGCATCGCGTTCGTCGAGGCGCTGGTGGCGGCCGGGCTCGATACGGTCGAGGTCGGCGCCTTCGTGTCGCCGAAGGCGATCCCGCAGATGGCAAGCTCCGACCAGGTGCTGCGCGGCGTCAGCCACATCAAGGACGCCGAATTCCATGTGCTGGTGCCGAACGAGAAGGGTTATGACGCGGCGCGCGCGGCGGGCGCCCAGGTGGTCTCGGTGTTCGCCGCGGCCTCCGAAGGCTTCTCCCGCGCCAACATCAATTGCTCGGTCGCGGAATCGATCGAGCGCTTCAAGCCGGTGTTGGCCCGCGCCAAGGCCGACGGCGTCAAGGTGCGCGGCTATATCTCCTGCGTGCTCGGCTGTCCGTTCGACGGCGAGATCAAGCCGAAGGCGGTCGCCGACCTCGCGGTGACGCTTTGGGATCTCGGCTGCTACGAGATATCGCTCGGCGACACCATCGGCGTCGGCACGCCGCTGAAGGCCAAGCAGATGCTGCGTGCGGTCGGTTCTGAGTTGCCGGTCGGCAAGCTCGCGATGCACTTCCACGACACCTACGGCCAGGCGCTCGCCAATCTCTATGCCGGCATGGAAGAAGGCGTCCGCGTGATCGATGCCGCCGCCGGCGGCCTCGGCGGCTGCCCCTACGCCCCCGGCGCCACCGGCAACGTTGCGACCGAGGACGTCGTCTACATGCTCGAAGGCATGGGCGTGAAGACCGGGATCGATATGGACAAGCTGCTCGCCGCGACGAACGAGGTCGCTGGATTGCTCGGCCGTCCGCCGGTGAGCCGTGTTGCGTCCGCGCTCAACGCGAAGCGCAAGCGGCTCCCCAAATCGTAAATTGTGGGATGCTTGGAGCGATTTGGGATTGTAGCCGCCTCAATCTTCGGCGGTCGCGCTCGGACTTATGCGCTGCGAAGCGCAGATTCAAGGCACATAGTCGCACCCCCGGCTTGCGCAGTCTGGGCTCCCGAAGCTGGACTCTCAACCCATATGCGTATGGTGCGACAGCGCCTTGCGCTATCGCCGCCCTCCTTGAGGGCGTTTCCTCCCTAGACTTGGGCCGCTTGTTGTTTCGAGCGGCCCTTTTTCTTACGCTGCCGGAGCGTTGATCGTCGCGATCACGGCCCTCATATCGGTCGCCAGCTCGCGATAGTGCCCGCCCAGCCGCTGGTACAGTTCGCGGTTGCTCCCATCCAGCGTCCTGCTAGCGATCAGCTCGCATTCGTCGGCGAGGATCTCAAATCGTTCCAGCTTCGCTTGAAGAGCAGACATGGCGGGAATTTCCCTGACTGTTACTGAGGGAGTTGCGACGCTACTACTCCGACTGCGTCTAGCGCAGCATAATTATAGGGTAGAACTAAATTCTTCCCGGCAGTTTTGCGGCGCACACAGCCGCCGTCATCGGCGCGGCGCCCGATTAAACCCTCCCGAAAGCGTTCATGGCTTGGTGACTCAAACGTGCTGAGGTGAGGGGCTCGCAATTGCTCCAGGTGGATTCTCGCCATGTCCGGACAGGTGTCAGCTTCCCGCGGCCGAACATTTCTGGCCGGAAAAATCGTCTTCAACTTCGGCCGGTCGGCCTTCGACTGCACGGTCCGCCAGCTCACGGAGACGGGCGCCACCGTGGAACTCGAAAGTGTCGTTGGCATTCCCGATCACATTCAACTGTTGCTCGTCGGCAGCAATCAGGTGAAGCCATGCAAACGGCTCTGGCAATCGGACCGCCAGCTCGGCCTGGTTTTTGAGGAGCAGCAGGCGAGCGCTGCGGCGCCCGCGCCTGCCGCTCCCGCACCGGCCGCCATTCCGGAGCGGCGCAGCGGCGACATTCTGCGCGGGCACATGCTGGCGCTGCGCGCGGCGCTCGATCAGATCCCCGTCGGCATCCTGCTGTTGGACTCGGAGCTGAAAGCCCTGTTCATCAATCGTGCGTTTCGGAGCATGTGGGCGCTTCCGGACGCGGTGGCCGACCGCAACCCCACCTTCGCCGATCTGATGCAGCACGGCTGCAAGACCATGGCCTATGAGCTGCCGGCTGAGCAGCTTCATGCCTACCTTGCCGAGCGCGTCCGCCTCGTGAGCGTCGGGGACCCGAACCCGATCGATCTCAGGCGCAGCAATGGTGATGTGGTTCGATGTCAGTGCACGCCGCTGCCCGACGGCGGCCGGATGGTGAGCTACACGCCCGTGACCGACATCGTGCGGGCATCGGACAAGTTGAAGGTGCTGACCGGTGCGCTCGAGAACGTGGAGGACGGCGTCGTCCTGCTCGACCGCGATCTCAATGCGATCTTCCTCAATCGGCGAATGCGGGAATTCTGGGAGGTGAGCGAGGAGGAGGTCGCGCGGCATCCGGCATACATCACGCTGCTCACGCGCAACCGCCGCGCCGTTCCGGCGGACGCGACCCCGGAGCAAGTCAGGGCCTTTCCCGCAAAGCGGATCGCCGAGATCAAGGCGGGCGACCACAAGCGCGACGTGCAGACGCCGGACGGTCGCCATATCAGGATCCATTGCTCGACGATGGCTAACGGCGGTCGCATGCTGACCTTCGTCGACGTGACCGATCTCGTACGCAACGCACGGCAGCTGGAGGTGCTTGCGACCACCGATCCGCTTACCGGATTGTTCAACCGCAGGCACTTCCTGACGACGCTGGATGCGGAGTGGAGCCGGTTCCAGCGCTACTATCGTTCCGTATCCGTGCTGATGGTCGATATCGATCACTTCAAGAGCATCAATGATCGCTTTGGACATGCGGCCGGTGACGAGGCCATCAAGGCTGTTGCCGGGATATGCATTCGGGGCAAGCGCAAGTCCGACGTCGTCGGCCGCGTCGGAGGCGAGGAGTTCGCGGTCCTGCTGCCGGAGACCACATTGTCGCGCGCCCGAACCGTCGCCGAACGCATCCGCAAGAGGGCGGAAGCGCTGACGGTGGGCGCGGATGATCGGGCGGTGTCACTCACGGTGAGCATCGGCGTTGCCGAGGCCCTCACAAGCATGCCCGGGATTGATGCCCTGATGAAGGCCGCCGATGCGGCGCTCTACCAGGCCAAGGAGCACGGCCGGAATCGCACGGAGTGCTGGTCACCTCCGTCGCCACCGAAGCTGGCCGCCGGGTAAATTGCAGGATGCGGATATTTGACTCACAAGCGACACCCACACATTCGGCGTCGTCCCTGCCTAGTGCGCAATTGCGCACGGGAGCAGGGACCCATAACCACAAATGCCGATTATTGCGCGATGCTCATACGACGAGTCCCCTCCACAACACCCGCTGCGGAGTATGGGTCCTGACCTTCGCCGGGACGACAGCGGCTGTCCTTCAATCCCGCTACTCAAGCGTGCTCCGTCACAAGGCAGCAATCGATCGGCTATGTGGTCAGGCCCGCGTCAGGTTCCCATAAGGACTGGTAATACATGGTTGCACGGCGGCCACGATTGTTGCGGCGCTGCAACGGTGCTTGAACATTTAACCTTAAAAACACCCGGTCCGTAGTCGCGCCGCTTTTTAGCCACACCCCGACATGAAAGGATATTCACGTAGCTGAATCCGACGGTGGGACATTTTTTCGGGTTCCGGCGTTGATGCAGGAAAGAGCGCCGGGAACAGGATCGCGATGGACGTTAAGACGAACATCAAGGGCAGGCTGCCCAGCCGTCACGTGACGGAGGGCCCCGAGCGCGCACCGCACCGGTCCTATCTCTATGCGATGGGGCTGACGACAGCCCAGATTCATCAACCCTTTGTCGGCGTTGCTTCATGTTGGAATGAAGCCGCTCCCTGCAACATTTCGCTGATGCGCCAGGCGCAGGCGGTGAAGAAGGGCGTGGCCTCGGCCGGCGGCACGCCGCGCGAGTTCTGCACCATCACCGTCACCGACGGCATCGCGATGGGCCATGACGGCATGCGCTCGTCGCTGCCGTCGCGTGAATGCATCGCCGATTCGGTCGAGCTGACGGTCCGTGGCCACTCCTATGACGCGCTGGTCGGGCTCGCCGGCTGCGACAAGTCGCTGCCGGGCATGATGATGGCGATGGTCCGCCTCAACGTGCCGTCGATCTTCATCTATGGCGGCTCGATCCTGCCCGGCAACTTCCGCGGGCAGCCGGTGACCGTGCAGGACATGTTCGAGGCGGTCGGCAAGCACTCGGTCGGCGCCATGTCGGACGAGGACCTCGACGAGATCGAGCGGGTGGCGTGCCCGTCGGCCGGCGCCTGCGGCGCCCAATTCACCGCCAACACCATGGCGACCGTCTCCGAGGCGATTGGCCTCGCGCTCCCGTATTCTGCCGGGGCCCCGGCGCCTTACGAGATCCGCGACTCCTTCTGCGCCGCCGCCGGCGAGAAGGTGATGGAGCTGATCGAGAAAAACATCCGGCCCCGCGACATCGTCACCCGCGAAGCCCTTGAAAATGCTGCGGCGGTGGTTGCAGCCTCAGGTGGTTCGACCAATGCTGCGCTGCACCTGCCGGCGATCGCCCATGAGTGCGGCATTAAATTCAATTTGTTCGACGTCGCCGAAATCTTCAAAAAGACTCCTTACGTCGCGGATTTGAAGCCGGGCGGCCGTTATGTTGCCAAAGACATGTTTGAAGTAGGTGGCATTCCGCTGCTGATGAAGACGCTGCTCGACAATGGCCACCTGCACGGGAATTGCCTGACCGTCACTGGCCGAACGATCGCCGAAAACCTCAAAAGCGTGAAATGGAATCCGCACCAGGATGTGGTGCGGCCCGCCGACAATCCGATCACCGTCACAGGTGGCGTTGTCGGGCTGAAGGGTAATCTCGCTCCGGAGGGTGCGATCGTGAAGGTCGCGGGAATGTCCAACCTGAGGTTTACCGGTCCGGCCCGGTGCTTCGACCGCGAGGAAGACGCCTTCGAGGCGGTGCAGAAGCGCACCTACAGGGAAGGCGAGGTTATCGTGATCCGCTACGAGGGGCCGAAGGGCGGTCCCGGCATGCGGGAGATGCTGGCGACCACGGCGGCGCTGACCGGGCAGGGGATGGGCGGCAAGATTGCCCTGATCACCGATGGCCGGTTCTCCGGCGCCACTCGTGGCTTCTGCATCGGACATATTGGACCCGAAGCGGCCGTCGGCGGGCCGATCGGGTTGTTGCAAGACGGCGACATCATCGAGATCGATGCGGTCGCCGGCACCCTTAACGTAAATTTGAGCGACGCCGAACTCGCAAATCGTAAGACCAAATGGGCCCCTCGCGCGACGAACCATACATCTGGTGCGCTGTGGAAGTACGCCGAGCAAGTGGGGCCGGCGGTGGATGGCGCAGTCACCCATCCGGGTGGCGCGTACGAGAAACAGTGTTATGCGGACGTTTAGGCGTACGATATTGGCGTTTGCGTTAGGGGCCATCCCGGTGGCGGGCCCCGGATTCGGTTTCGACGGCGCTCCGGTCAACCCACAAGATACGGTTCTTCCTGTGGTTTCTCCACAGCCGGGGACGGCCGGCGCGCTGAAACGGGCCGCGACTCCGGTGGCGCCTGCGGCGACCTCGCCGACCTCGTCGTTCAACTCGCTGCAGTACCAGGCCGAGGGCGGTCACCCTGTGGCGCAGTGGAAGCTTGGCAAGATGTACGCCGAGGGCGACGGCGTCATCCAGGACGACATGCGCGCCTTCGAGTATTTCAGCCGGATCGCCAATGCGCATGCCGAGGATTCGCCGTCGGCGCCGCAGGCCTCGATCGTGGCCAATGCCTTCGTGGCGCTCGGCCGCTACTATCTGAGCGGCATTCCCAATTCCAAGGTGAAGGCGGACACCGAGCGGGCGCGGGAGATGTTCTCCTATGCCGCGTCCTATTTCGGCAATGCCGACGCCCAGTACGACCTTGCCCGGCTGTACCTGAAGACACCGGACGCCTCGCGGGACGACTTCCGCTATGGCGCGCGCTGGCTCGGGCTTGCCGCCCAGAAGGGCCAGCATCAGGCGCAGGCGCTGCTCGGCCAGATGCTGTTCAACGGCGACCGCCTGCCGCCGCAGCGGGCACGCGGCCTGATGTGGCTGACGCTGGCGCGCGACAGCGCGACGCCGGACGAGGCCTGGATCAAGGAAAGCTACAACCGGGCGATCGCCAAGGCGTCCGAGGACGACCGCGCGATGGCGCTGCAGATGCTCGAGCACTGGGTGCAGGGCCGCCGGGATTGATCTCCCGGCCAAGCCGGCGGGGTCAGGTGGTCTCGAAATCGAGATCGGCCCAGACCGGGACGTGGTCGGACGGCTTCTCCCAGGCGCGGACATAGCTGTCGATGCCGACGTCGATCAGCCGGTCGCTCGCCTGCGGCGACATCAACAGATGGTCGATGCGCAAGCCCCAGTTCTTCTGCCAGGCGCCGGCCTGGTAGTCCCAGAAGGTGTACTGGCCGGGCTCGTCATTGACCGCCCGTAGCGCGTCGGTCAGGCCGAGGCCGAGCAGCGACTGGAAGGCCTCGCGGGTGGCGGGGCGGAACAGGGCGTCATCGGCCCAGGCGGCGGGATTGTAGACGTCACGGGCCGCCGGAATGACGTTGAAATCGCCGGCCAGGATCAACGGCTCCTCGGCCTTCAGCCGCTCCTTCGAATACTCAAGAAGCCGCGACATCCACTTGAGCTTGTACGGATATTTGTCGGTATTCGCGGGGTTGCCATTGGGCAAATAGAGGCACGCGACCCGGATCACGCCCTGTTTCAGCGTGACGACGCCTTCGAGGAAGCGGGCATGGGCGTCCTCGTCGTCGCCGGCGAGGCCCGATTTGGTTTCGTCGAATGGCAGCTTCGAGAGCAGCGCGACGCCGTTGAAGGTCTTCTGGCCGTGCGTGACGACGTTATATCCGAGCGCCTCGACCTCGAGCCGGGGAAACGCATCATCGACGCATTTGATCTCCTGCAGACAGACGATGTCGGGGGAACACTCCTTCAGCCAGCTGACCAGAAGTTCGATCCGTTGCCGGACCGAGTTGACGTTCCACGTAGCGATGCGCATGCAAATGACCGGATTGAAGCCGCACTATTTCACTTAGGTGGCATACCATGGGCGGTCCGCCTGTGCTAACCCTCTCCGGAAACAAGGCGCAACAATTGCCGACGGGGGAGTGACGACGCGCACCGGCCTTCAAGGGACGTCGGCGGCGCACGTGCAAAACTTATGAAAAAACGCAATTTGGTTCTGACTGTCGCTGTTCTCGGCATTGCGGCCGGGGCGGCTTACGTGACCCGCACTTCATGGATGGGTGGCGGCGCCGCCACCGCGCAAGGGACTCCGCGGCCGCGCGTGGTGTCCGTGGATCTCGCCAAGGCGGAACGCAAATCGGTTCCGATCGATGTCGATGCCATCGGGCAGGTCACGCCGATCTCCAGCGTGGCGTTGAAGTCGCGGCTCGAGACCACCATCGTCTCGGTGCATTTCGAGGACGGCGCCAAGGTCAATGAAGGCGATCTCCTGTTCACGCTCGACGCGCGGCAGATCGACGCGCAGATCGAGCAGGCCGAGGGCGTGCTGGCCCGCGACCAGGCCCAGCTCGAGGGCGCGCAGCGCGACCTCCGCCGTTACACCGAGCTGGTCGGCAAGGGCGCGACCACCCAGGTCAACCTCGACAACGCAAAGACCCAGTCCGACGTCCTGATCGGCACCATCAAGGCGGACCGGTTCGCGCTGGAAAACCTCCGCGTCCAGAAGAGCTACACCGTCATCCGCGCACCATTCGCGGGACGGATCAGCGCCGCCAACGTCAAGGTCGGCAACTTCGTCCGCCCCGCCGACACCCAGCCGCTCGCGGTCATCAACCAGATGGCGCCGGTCTATGTCACCTTCGCGATCCCGCAGCGGGCGCTGGTCGATCTGCGCGACGCGATGGGCAAGGGCGATTCAAAGGTGATCGCGACCATTCCCGGCCACCAGCGTTCCGAGCGCGGCAAGGTCGCGATGGTCGAGAACGCCGTCGACGCGACCACCGGCATGGTGACCGTGCGCGGCATCATGAACAACGAGAGCGAGACACTGTGGCCCGGCACCATCGTGCAGACCAAGCTGATCATCCGCAGCGAAGACGCGGTCGTGGTGCCGACGGTCGCGGTGCAGCGCAGCCAGAACGGCAATTTCGTCTTCGTCGTCAAGGACGGCGTCGCCAAGGTCCAACCCGTCAAGGTCGATCGCACCTTCCAGGGCAGCTCGGTGATCTCGGACGGATTGGCGGGCGATGAAAGCGTCGTCGTCGACGGCCAGCTCCTGTTGTCGGAAGGATCGCGGGTCGAGCCGCGGGCGCGCAAGGCCGGAGCCTGACCGATGACGCTCTCCGAGCTCTGCATCCGCCGCCCGGTCATGACGACGCTGATCACGGCGTCGATCATCGCATTCGGCGTGTTCGGCTTCCGCCTGCTGCCGGTCTCGGCGCTGCCCAAGGTGGACTTCCCGACCATCGCGGTGACCGCAACCTTGCCCGGCGCCAGCGCCGACACCATGGCGGCCTCGGTCGCCGGGATCATCGAGCGCCAGCTCTCGACCATTGCCGGCATCTCCTCGATGTCCTCGAACTCCTCGCAGGGCACGAGCGTCATCACCATCCAGTTCGACCTCAACCGCAACATCGACGCCGCCGCGCTCGACGTGCAGACCGCGTTGACGATCGCGCAGCGCCGGCTGCCGATCGAGATGACGATTCCGCCGAGCTTCCGGAAGGTGAACCCGGCGGACTTCCCGGTGCTGTTCGTCTCGCTCGGCTCGGCGACGCTGCCGCTGTCGAGCGTCAATGAATATGGCGACATCACCATCGGGCAAGCGCTATCGCAGCTGCCGGGCGTCGCCCAGGTGCTGATCTACGGCGCGCAGAAATTTGCCATCCGCGTCCAGGCCGATCCGGAGGCCGCGGCTGCCCGCGGCGTCTCGATGGAGGATATCCGCGCCGCGGTGTCGCGCGCCAATTCTTCGACGCCGGTCGGCACCTTGAACGGCCCCAAGCAGGACGTCGCGCTGCAGGCCTCCGGCCAGATGGACAAGGCGGCCGACTACCGCCAGATCTATGTCGCCTGGCGCAACGGCTCGCCGGTCCGGCTCGACGAGATCGCCAAGGTCTATGACAGCGTCGAGAACGACAAGATCGCGACCTGGATGAACGACGAGCGGGCGATCGTGCTCGCGATCCAGAAGCAACCCGACGCCAACACCGTTGCCGTGGTCGACGCCGTGCTGGCCAAGCTGCCGTCGCTGCGCGCCGCCATTCCGCCCTCGGTGACCATGCAGGTCATGATGGACCGCTCGGTCTCGATCCGCCAGGCGGTCAGCGACGTCGAGGAGACCCTGCTGATCGCGATCGGGCTCGTCATCCTCGTGATCTTCCTGTTCCTGCGGTCGGCCTCTGCCACCTTCATTCCGGCGCTCGCGGTGCCGATCTCGCTATTCGGCACCTGCGCGGCGATGTACGCGCTGGACTACTCCATCAACAACATGACGCTGCTGGCGCTGACGCTCTCAGTCGGCTTCGTGGTCGACGACGCCATCGTCATGCTGGAGAACATCGTCCGGCATATCGAGCACGGCATGAAGCCGTTCGAGGCGGCGCTCAAGGGCGCCCGCGAGATCGGCTTCACGATCATCTCGATCACCTTCTCGCTGATCGCCGTGTTCATCCCGGTGCTGCTGATGGGCGGCATCGTCGGCCGCGTGTTCCGCGAATTCGCGGTGACGATCTCGGTTGCGATCATCGTCTCCGGCTTCGTGTCGCTGACCTTGACGCCGATGCTGTGCGCCCGCGTGCTGCGCGCGCATGACGCAACCAAGCGGCCGAACGTCGTGCTGCGGGCGTTCGAGGCGATGTTCGAGGCCTGGCTGCGCGCCTATGAATGGGCGCTCGACTGGGTGCTGGCCAAGAAGGCGCTGATGCTTGTGGTGACGCTCGCGACGCTCGGCGGCACCATCTATCTCTACATGATCGTGCCGAAGGGTTTCTTCCCGCAGGAGGACACCGGCTTCCTGATCGGCGTGACGGAAGCCGCGACCGACACCTCGTTCGAGGCGATGAAGGTGCGCCAGCAGGCGCTGGTCGAGGTGATGCGGACCGATCCGGCGATCGACTACATCAATTCGACCGTCGGCTCCGGCGGTCCCAATCCGACCACCAATTACGGCCGGCTGTTCATCGCGCTGAAGCCGCAGAAGACCCGCGACAACGCCACCGTGGTGATCGGCCGGCTCCGCCAGAAGGCGCGCGAGATCCCGGGCATGCAGGCGTTCTTCCAGAGCATCCAGAACCTCAGCATCGGCGGGCGTATCTCCAAGAGCCAGTATCAGTATGTGATGCAGAGCAGCGATACCGAGGCGCTGTACCGGCTGGCGCCCGAGATGCGCGACAAGATCGAGAAGATCCCGGGGCTGCTCGACGTCACCACCGACCTCTACATCAAGAACCCGCAGATGACGGTCGACATCGACCGCGAGAAGGCGGCGGTCTACGGCGTCACCGTCGATCAGGTCCGCAACCAGCTCTACAACGCCTATGGCGCGCGGCAGGTCGGCACCATCTACATGCCGTCGAACGACTACCAGATCATCCTCGAGGTGCAGCCGCAGTTCCGTGTCGATCCGTCCGACCTCTCGAAGCTCTACATGAAGACCGCGAACAACCAGACCATTCCGCTGGATGCGGTGGCGAGGCTGGTGCCGACGGTCGGGCCGTTGCAGATCAACCACCAGGGCCAGCAGCCGGCGGTAACGATCTCGTTCAACCTCGCGCCGGGCACCTCACTCGGCTACGCGGTCGACAAGATCACCGAACTCGAGCAGACCGCGAATTTGCCGCCGACGATTGTGACCGGCTTCTCCGGCACCGCGCAGGTGTTCCAGGATTCGCTGCGCGGGCAGGGCGTCCTGATCCTCGCCGCGGTGTTCGCAGCCTTCGTGATTCTCGGCATTCTCTATGAGAGCTTCATCCACCCCATCACGATCATCTCCGGCCTGCCGTCGGCCGGTATCGGCGCGATCCTGACGCTGATGATGTTCGGGATGGAGCTGTCTGTCATCGCGATGATCGGCATCGTGATGCTGGTCGGCATCGTCAAGAAGAACGCGATCATGATGGTCGACTTCGCGCTCGAGCGACGCCGCGTCGGCTTGAGCGCCGAGCACGCGATCCGCGAGGCGGCGCTGCTGCGCTTTCGCCCGATCATGATGACGACGTTCGCGGCAATCTTCGGCACGCTGCCGATCGCGCTCGGCGCGGGTGCCGGCGCCGAACTGCGTCAGCCGCTCGGCGTCGCCGTGGTCGGCGGCCTCTGCGTCTCGCAATTGCTGACGCTGTTCATCACGCCCGTCATCTACATCTATCTCGACCGCATCGATCGCAGGCTGCGGCGCAAGCTCGATCCGCAGGCGGAAGCGGGCGGCGACGTCGAGCGGCCGCAGGTGGTCGCGGCGGAATAGCGTAGCGTTCCCCGCGAACCGGATTTCGGATCGCGCTGGGGAAACGCGTCAGAGCGTGGGGCGTCAGATCGAGAAGCTGGTGCCGCAGCCGCAGGAGGCGGTGGCGTTTGGATTGACGACGCGGAACGAGGCGCCGATCAGGTCGTCGACGAAGTCGACCTCGGAGCCCGCGAGGAACGGGACCGAGGCGGGATCGATCAGTACCACCGCGCTGTCGCGCTCGATCACGAGGTCGTCATCGGCCTGGGTGCGCTCGACGTCGAACTTGTACTGGAAACCGGAGCAGCCGCCGCCCTCGACCGAAATGCGCAGCTTGGCGCCTTCGCCTTCCTTGCTGAGGATCTGCCCGATCCGGCGGGCGGCCCGTTCGCTGACGGTGATGGCAGCAGTCATGTCGGTCTCCGAAACCCTTTTTGGGCATGATCTGATCCGGATCAGGCCCGGCGTCATCCCCAATTCATTTGGTCGGCCGCCTCAGTCATAGTTAAGTGCGTCGGACCATGGAATCAAATGGATAAGGACTAAAATACAGTGTCGGTCGGAATGGCTGCCCCCCGCGCGCCTTATGCCTGCGACCCCGATCGCAGTCGCGGCCGGCTGGTCGCGGAGCCGCCGAGCCGGACCCGCAGCCCGTTCCGGCGCGACTGCGACCGGGTGATCCATTCCACCGCGTTCCGCCGCCTCAAGCACAAGACCCAGGTCTTCGTCTTCCACGAAGGCGATCACTACCGCACGCGGCTGACCCATTCGCTGGAGGTCGCGCAGATCGCCCGGGCGCTGGCCCGCCAGCTCGGGGTCGACGAGGACCTGACCGAGACGCTGGCGCTGGCGCATGACCTCGGCCATCCGCCGTTCGGGCATGCCGGCGAGCGAGCGCTCGACGAATGCCTCAGGGATGACGGCGGCTTCGACCACAATGCGCAGGCGCTGCGGGTCGTCACGTCGCTGGAGCATCGCTACCCCGAATTCGGCGGGCTGAACCTGACCTGGGAATCGCTCGAGGGGATCGTCAAGCACAACGGTCCGCTGACCGAGCGCAATGGCGCGCCCGCAGGCCGCTACCTGGAGAGTGGAATCCCGATCGGAATTGCCGACTACAACAAGGGCTACGACCTCGAGCTCTGGAGCTATGCCTCGCTCGAGGCGCAGATCGCGGCCTTCGCCGACGACATCGCCTATGACGCGCACGATATCGATGACGGCCTGCGTGCCGGTCTGTTCGCGGTCGACGATCTCAAGGAGATGCCGTTGACCGCCGACATCATCGCCGAGATCGACCGCCACTATCCTGGGCTCGACGAGGTCCGGCGCGGCGCCGAACTGGTGCGAGAGCTGATCTCACACTTCATCAGCGCGGTCTTCAACGAAGCGAGCCGGCGCCTCGCGGCCGCCCAGCCGCAATCGGCGCACGACGTGCGCCACCACAATGCCGCGCTGATTGCGTTTCCGTCCGAGGTGGCGGAGCAGGAGGCGGCGATCAAGGCGTTCCTGTTCCGGCGGATGTATCGCCACAAGCGGGTGATGCTGGTGATGGGGGAGGCGGAGGAGGTGGTCCGCAATCTGTTCGACCGCTACCAGCAATCGCCTGAAGACCTGCCGGCGGAATGGATCGAGGGGAGCGTGCAGGAGACCGGGAGCGCTCGGAACAGGCGGATCGGCAATTTCATTGCCGGGATGACCGACCGTTTCGCCCTGATCGAGCACCAAAGGCTTTTTGACTCGACCCCGGATTTGCGTTAGCGCCCTGCCATGGCCGACACCACTGCTTCACCACACCTTTTTGCCGACATGCTGACGCGCGTGCACGCGATCTGTGCCGCGGTCGCAGCCGAGGACAATTGGCCCGCCGGCATCGATCTGTCCCGCGTCGTGGTGGAGCCGCCGCGCGACGCCAGCCATGGCGACATGGCGACCAATGCCGCGATGGTGCTCGCCAAGGACGCCAAGGCCAAGCCGCGCGAGCTTGCCGACAGGATCGCCGAGCGCCTGCGCGCCGATGCGCTGGTGGCGTCGGTCGATGTCGCCGGGCCCGGCTTCATCAACCTGACCTTGAAGCCGCAGGTCTGGTCGGACGCGCTACGCGCCGTGCTGGCCGCCGGCTCGGCTTACGGGCGCAGCGACATCGGCAAGGCCGAGAAGGTCAATGTCGAATACGTCTCGGCCAACCCGACCGGGCCGATGCATGTCGGCCATTGCCGCGGCGCCGTCTTCGGCGACGCGCTGTGCAGCCTGCTGCAATTCGCGGGCTTCGACGTCTGCCGCGAATATTACATCAACGACGCCGGCGCCCAGGTCGACGTGCTCGCGCGTTCGGCGTTCCTGCGCTACCGCGAGGCACTCGGCCAGGACATCGGCGCGATCCCGGAAGGGCTCTATCCCGGCGACTACCTCGTGCCGGTCGGCGAGGTGCTCGCCGAAGAATATGGCGAGAAGCTGCTCGACATGAGCGAAGCCGCGTGGCTGCCGATCGTGCGCGACAAGGCGATCGCCATGATGATGGAGATGATCAAGGGCGATCTCGCCGCGCTCAACATCCATCACGATGTGTTCTTCTCCGAGCGCTCGCTGATCACGTCAGGCAACAACAAGGTCGCCGAGACCATCGATTTCCTGCGCGCCAAGGGCGATATTTACGAAGGCCGTTTGCCGCCGCCGAAGGGCAAGCCGGTCGAGGACTACGAGGACCGCGAGCAGTCCCTGTTCCGCGCCACCGCCTATGGCGACGACGTCGATCGTCCGCTGATCAAGTCGGACGGATCCTACACCTACTTCGCATCCGACATCGCCAACCACCGCTACAAGTTCGAGCGTGGCTTCACCAATCTGATCGACGTGTTCGGTGCCGATCACGGCGGCTACATCAAGCGCATGCAGGCCGCCGTGAAGGCAGTGACCGCGGGCAAAGCTGTGCTCGACGTCAAGATCGTGCAGCTCGTGAAGCTGCTGCGCGACGGCGAGCCGGTAAAGATGTCGAAGCGGTCCGGCGAATTCGTCACGCTGCGCGAGGTGGTCGACGAGGTCGGCTCCGACGCTGTCCGATTCATGATGCTGTTCCGCAAGAACGACGCGGTGCTCGATTTCGACCTCGCCAAGGTGATCGAGCAGTCAAAGGACAATGCGGTCTTCTACGTCCAGTACGGCCACGCCCGCGGCCATTCGATCTTCCGCAACGCGCGGGAGGAAGCGGTTCCCGATCTGCCCGAGACTGATGAGGCCCGGCTGGCCTATCTCCGTAATGCTACGGTCGAGCGGCTGACCGACCCGGCCGAGCTCGACCTGCTCAAGCGGCTTGCGCTTTATCCGCGGATGATCGAGGCTGCCGCGGTAGCACATGAGCCGCACCGAATCGCTTTTTATCTCTATGATTTGGCCAGTGAATTTCATGCGCTTTGGACCAAGGGGCGCGATTTGCCCTATTTACGCTTCATTATCAATAATGATGCAGAGATCACGAGGGCGCGACTGGCAATGGTTCAGGGCGTCGTCTCGGTTCTGGCATCGGGCTTAGCTGTTCTAGGCGTCCACGCTCCGACCGAGATGCGGTAGGCAGGGGCATTAGGCCCTCACGAGTGGGGATTTGTGAGGGCATCTGGCAGAGGCCAACTCGTACGGACCGGCTGTGCCGGCGATCTTGGCGCTGTCCCGAAGGGGATGCATCATCACAATGGCTGATCGATATCAGGACCGACATTTTCCCGCCGACACGGCTTCCAAGGCCGACAGCGATCCGCTTGCCGAACTGGCACGGCTGATCGGCCAGACGGATCCGTTCGGCTCCTCCAACAAGCCGCCGCCGCGTCCGCTGCAGTCGCGCGCCAACGCGCGGCCGCAACAATACGAGCCGCAGGCCGCGGACGAGGATGCGCCGCCCGCGGGCCCGCCGCCCTGGATGCAGCGCGCGCGGCAGGAGGCGGTCGCTCCGCCTCCCGTGCAGCACACCGAGGACGAAGAGCCCGAGCAGGACTACCAGCCGAAGCCGGTGCATCCGTTGCACCGCTATGCGGCCCAGCAGGCGCAGCCCGCGCCCGCGCCGGTGGCGCAATATCGGCCGGTCGAGACCCCTCGGCAGCCGGAGGCATTTGACGAGGAGCCGCACTATCAGGGTGGCGGTCAGAGTCAGGATCCGTCCCGTTATGACGACGCGCTCTACGGCCAGCTGGAAGCCGGCGAGCAGGATCTGCAGCGCGATCCCGCCTATCCGGACGATCCCTATGCCTATGAGGAGGCCTACGAGGAAGAACCCGAGCCCCGTCGGCGGCGCAGCGGCCTGATAACGGTCGCCGCGGTGCTGGCGCTTGGCGTGTTCGGTGTCGGTGGCGCGTATGCCTACCGGACCTATGTCGGTTCGCCCCGCAGCGGTGAGCCGCCGATCATCAAGGCTGACAACACGCCGACCAAGGTGGTCCCGGCCCAGGCCGACGCGCCGGCCAAGACGCCGGACCGGATGGCGACGGGCGACGGCACCGAGAAGATCGTGTCGCGTGAAGAGACGCCGGTCGACGTCAATTCAAAGACCGCCGGACCGCGCGTCGTGTTTCCGCCGCTGAACGCCAATGCGAATCCGCCGCCGGCGGCCAGCGTGCAGACGGCGCAGCCGGCGCCGGCGCCGCTCACCGCGAACGGCACGTTGCCGAACAACGAGCCGCGCAAGGTCCGTACCCTCTCGGTCAAGAGCGATACGCCCGATGGAACGCAGGCCACCGCGACCGTGCCGGCAAAACCTCCGGCGGCGGCGAAGCCTCCGGTGTCGCGCGGCAACCCGGCTGCGGCCAATGCTAGCGTCAACTCGCCAATGTCGTTGGTTCCCGGCCAGGCTGAAGCGGCTCCGGCCGCGCCTCCGACCCGGGTCGCGTCGACCTCGGCGGCTCCGGTTGGTGGCGGCGGATATCTGGTCCAGGTGTCCTCGCAGAAGAACGAGGCGGACGCCCAGGCGTCGTACCGGACGCTGCAGGGCAAGTATCGCAACGTGCTCGGTTCGCAGCCCTTGGTGGTAAAGCGCGTCGATCTCGGAGAGAAGGGCGTCTACTACCGCGCCTTTGCCGGCCCGTTCGCGTCCTCAGAAGAGGCGAGCCAAGTGTGCAAGAGCCTGATGTCGGCGGGTGGGCCGCAGTGCCTCATCCAAAGAAATTAAAGGCCGTTTCCTTGACCCGTGAGCTGCATACGGCCTAATCGGCCGAATGACGAACCGCGCATTCATCACGGGCATATCCGGGCTGATCCTCAACGACGCCGAACGCGAATTCATTCGCGCCGAGCGGCCATGGGGCTTCATCCTGTTCAAGCGCAACATCGAGAGTCCTGCCCAAGTGGCGGCTCTTGTTGGGGAACTCCGGTCCGCGGTCGGCGTCGCCGATGCCCCGGTCCTGATCGACCAGGAAGGCGGGCGGGTGCAGCGGCTCGGCCCGCCGCATTGGCCGGCCTATCCGCCGGGCGCGAGCTTTGGGGCGCTCTACGACATTGATCCGAAGCTCGGGCTTGCAGCAGCCCGGCTCAGCTCACGGCTGATTGCGGCGGATCTGATCGATCTCGGAATCACCGTCGATTGCCTGCCCTTGGCCGACGTTCCCGTGGCCGGGGCGGATGCGGTGATCGGCAACCGGGCCTATGGAACCGAGCCGGACAAGGTCGCGGCGATCGCCCGCGCGGTCACGGACGGGCTGGAACAGGGCGGGGTGCTGCCGGTTCTCAAGCATATTCCCGGCCATGGCCGGGCCACGGCGGACAGCCATTTCCGGCTTCCGACGGTTGATACCGCCAGGGACGAGCTGGAACGGACCGATTTTGCTGCGTTCCAGCCGCTTGCCGATCTGCCGATGGCCATGACTGCACATGTTGTGTTTAGCGCGCTCGACCCCGTCCATCCGGCGACGACTTCTGCGACAATCGTCGGACAGGTGATTCGCGGCCTGATCGGGTTCCAGGGTTTGTTGATGAGTGATGACGTGTCGATGAATGCGCTGGCCGGATCGATTGCCGAGCGGACCCGCGCCATCGTCACCGCCGGTTGCGACATGGTTCTGCACTGCAACGGCAATATTGACGAGATGCGCGAGGTCGCACGCGAAACGCCGGAACTGACCGGCAAGGCGCTTGAGCGCGCCAAGGCGACGCTCGCCGCGCGCAAACCGCCTCAGCCGCTCGACCGGCAGGCGGCACGGGCTGAACTGGATGCGTTGTTGGATCGGGTAGGGACGGCATGACCGCTGAAATTCTTTCGTTTGATACCGGGCGGCCGGCCGACCTCGCCGAGGGCGAACCGGCGCTGGTGGTCGACGTCGAGGGCTATGAGGGTCCGCTCGACCTGCTGTTGACGCTGGCGCGGCAGCAGAAGGTCGACCTGTCGAAGATCTCGATTCTCGCGCTCGCCGACCAGTATCTTTCGTTCATCGAGGCGGCGCGCAAGATTCGCCTTGAGCTTGCAGCCGACTATCTGGTGATGGCGGCGTGGCTGGCGTTCCTGAAGTCGCGGCTCCTGCTGCCCGAGCCGCCGAGCGCGGAGGGGCCGAGCGCCGAGGAAATGGCGACCGCGCTCGCCAACCGGCTGCGCCGGCTGGAGGCGATCCGCGAGGCGGCGAACCGGCTGATGAACCGGCCGCAGTTCCAGCGCGATATCTTTCCGCGCGGCAATCCGGAATCGATCGCCGAGATCAAGCATCCGAAGTTCACCGCGACCTTGTACGACCTGCTGTCGGCCTATGCCACGCAGCGCGCGTCGCGCGTGTTGACCTCGGTGCATCTGCAGAAGCGTACGGTGTGGTCGCTCGCCGAAGCGCGCGCGTCGCTGGAGCGGCTGGTCGGCCTCGCCGAGGAATGGAGCTGCCTCGACGAGTACCTGATGAAGTACGTCGCCGATCCCAAGCAGAAGGCGACGGTGTTCGCCTCGAGCTTCGCGGCCGCCCTCGAACTGGTTCGCGAAGGCGAGATGGAGATCAACCAGAAGCAGGCGTTCGCGCCGATCTATTTCCGAAAGCGTCAAGCGCAGGCTGCAATGGCCGCGCCGGACCTGTCGGTTGAGTAAGTGGAAGAAGGAGAGCAAGCCCATGGCAAGCTTGGCGGAAGTGCGCAGAGAAGAGCCCGAGGAGGAGGTTTCTCCTATGGATCCGGTGGCGCGTCCTGAGGAATTGCGGCTCCTGGAAGCCCTGTTGTTTGCGTCGGCCGAGCCGATCGATCAGGCAACGCTGGCAAAGCGGATGCCCGACGGCGTTGATATCAAGGCGGCGCTGGCGCAGTTGCAGGCGGAATACGCGCCGCGCGGCGTCAACCTGGTGCGTGTCGCCAACAAGTGGACGTTCCGCACCGCGGGCGATCTGTCGTGGCTGATGACGCGCGAGAGCACCGAGACCCGGAAGCTGTCGCGCGCCGCGATCGAGGTGCTGGCGATCGTCGCCTATCACCAGCCGGTGACCCGCGCCGAAATCGAAGAGATTCGCGGCGTCGTCACGTCGAAGGGCACGATCGACGTGCTGCTTGAGACCGGCTGGATCCGCCCGCGCGGCCGCCGCAAGACGCCGGGCCGTCCGCTGACCTTCGGAACCACCGACGCGTTCCTGTCGCAGTTCAGCCTGGAAGCGCTCGGCGACCTGCCGGGGCTCGAGGAGCTGAAGGGCACGGGTCTGCTCGACTCGCGTCTGCCGACCGGATTTTCCGTTCCGTCGCCGTCGGATGACGCGACGCTGCGGGAGGACGAGGAGCCGCTCGAGCCGGGTGATACTCTGGAACTGCTGCTGGCGCCGGCCGTCGAGCCGGAAGCCGAGGAACCCAAGACTGAGGCCGAAAAGACTGAGGCCGAAGCGACTGCGGTGGTTGAAACCACCGCTGAGGCCGAGGTCGAGGCGGACGTTGCCTCCGACACGGATGCGGCCGAACCTGACGCTGGCGAGCCTGAAGACCGGGCCGACCACGCGGGTGATGACGCCGACGCCGAGGACAAGGGCGAATAAGCCTGAATATTCCCGGTTAAGCCTAGCAATATTACGTAGCCGCGACAGCGATTTGCCGCGGCCGAGGTCCTTGTTTTTGACACCCCGCGGGCCTACCTTCCAGCAAAGTTCAGGCCGGTCCGCCGGCCATTTCTGGAGGGTTGCAGGATGGGTTCGTTGAGCATTTGGCACTGGATCGTCGTGATCGCAGTGGTCCTGCTGCTGTTCGGACGCGGCAAGATTTCGGATCTGATGGGTGACGTCGCTCAGGGCATCAAGGCCTTCAAGAAGGGCATGCAGGACGACGACAAGGTCGCCGAGAAGACCGAGCCCACCAAGTCGATCGATCACAATGCGGCGACGTCGGCCGCGCGCCAGGACGTCGGCAGCAAGGCCGTCTAACGCGCTTGTACTGACGCATATTTCGACGTTTTTTCTTGCGCGAAACGGTGACGCCGTCGCACAGACGCGCTATGGACGCCGATTGAGAAAAGGCGCCGGCAGCCCCAGATCCTGTTAGGAGCGATGGGGCCGATGGCGGCGCGCTTAGGCGGAAGAATTCATGTTCGATATCGGGTGGAGTGAACTGGTCGTCATCGCGGTCGTCGCGCTGATCGCCATCGGCCCGAAAGAACTGCCGGGCGTGCTGCGCATGGTCGGGCAATGGATGGGGAAGGCCCGCAAGATGGCCTCCGAATTCCAGGGCCAGTTCCAGGAAGCGATGCGCGAGGCCGAGATGGCCGACCTCAAGAAGAGCTTTGACGAGGTCAGGGAGGCCGCAACCGGCATCACCAGCGGCAACATCATGACCTCGCTGCAGAAGGACGTCGGCGACGCCCTGCAGATCGACAAGCCGGTCGATGCGCAGGTCGCGTCCGCAAGTGACGCACCGGTAACGCCCACGACTCCCGCCGAGCCGACGCCGGAAACCTTCGTCGAGGCCGAGACGCATGTTGCCGCCAGCGAGCCGCTCGCGATCACCAATGAGGTGAAGGGTGAGCCGACGCCGCAGGACGTGACGCCGGCACAGCCCGATGTGCGCAAGGACGCGAGGGCGTCATGAGCGCCGAAGACATCGAGGCCAGCAAGGCCCCCTTGATGGATCACCTGATCGAGCTGCGCTCGCGGCTGATCAAGGCACTGCTCGGTTTCGGCGTGGCCTTCATCATCTGCTTCTTCTTCGCCAAGCAGATCTACAATGTGCTTGTCTGGCCGTTCGTCTGGATCGCCGGGCCGGAAAATTCGAAATTCATCTACACCGCGCTGCTGGAATATTTCATCACCCAGCTGAAGCTCGCATTGTTCGGCGCGGGCTTCATCTCGTTTCCGATCGTCGCCACCCAGATCTACAAATTCGTCGCGCCCGGTCTCTACCGGCATGAGCGCAACGCCTTCCTGCCGTATCTGATCGCCACCCCGGTGTTCTTCGTGATGGGCGCGGCGCTGGTTTATTTCGTCGTGCTGCCGATGCTGGTGCGGTTCTCGCTCGGCATGCAGCAGGCCGGCGGCGCGGAGACCGCGCAGATCCAGCTGCTGCCCAAGGTCGGCGAATATCTTTCGCTAATGATGTCGCTGATCTTCGCCTTCGGCATCGCGTTCCAGCTGCCGGTGATCCTGACGCTGCTCGGCCGCATCGGCATCGTCACCTCGAAGATGCTGAAGGAGAAGCGGCGCTACTTCATCGTGATCGCCTTCATCATCGCCGCGGTGCTGACGCCGCCCGACGTGCTGAGCCAGGCCTCGCTGGCGATCCCGCTGCTCGCCCTCTACGAGGGCGCGATCATCGCGGTCCGCATCGTGGAGAAGAAGGCTGCCACCTCGACCGCCTCGTCCGGGGCGCCGTCGGCGACCAATCCCGCCGAATAAGGTGATTTCACCTCACACTCGGCGTCATACCCCGCCAAAGCGGGGTATCCAGTACGCCGCGGCTTCCCGGTGACACACCGACGCCTCCGGAATGCTGGATCACCCGCTTTCGCTGACGATGAGGGTCGTGATAGTGGAACTACATAGCCGTAGTTTGCCAACGCAATAGTTGGTTGCATACGCATAGCCTGCCAGGACTGACCCATGCACGACATCAAAGCGATCCGCGACAACCCGACAGCCTTCGACGCCGGCCTGAAGCGCCGCGGGCTTGGGCCGTTGTCGCCGTCGCTGCTGGCGATCGACGAGAAGCGGCGTGCGGCGATCCTGGCGTCTGAGCAGGCCCAGGCGCGGCGCAATGCGGCCTCGAAGGAGATCGGCGAGGCCAAGAAGGCCAAGGACGAGGCGCGTGCGGCCAAGCTGATGGCCGAAGTCGCCGAGCTGAAGACCACGATGCCGGAGCTCGAGGCGGCGGCGAAATCGTCCGATGACGAGCTGACCAAGGAGCTGTCGTCGATTCCGAACCTGCCGCTCGACGAGGTGCCCGACGGCACCGACGAGCACGGCAATGTCCAGCACCATGTGTACGGGAAGAAGCGCGACTACGGCTTTGCGCCGAAGCTGCATGACGATCTCGGCACCGCGCTCGGCTATATGGATTTCGAAGCGGCGGCGAAACTGTCCGGCGCACGCTTCGTCGTGCTGAAGAAAGGGCTGGCGCGGCTCGAGCGTGCGATCGGGCAGTTCATGCTCGATTTGCACACCGGCGAGCACGGCTACACCGAGATCAATCCGCCGCTGCTGGTGCGCGACGCCGTGATGTTCGGCACCGGCCAGTTGCCGAAATTCGAGGACGATCAGTTCTGGGCGATCAAGGGCGAATTGCTCGCGGCACCGAATGCAGATCTGCGCAGCGAGCGCCTCGGCCTGATCCCGACCGCGGAAGTGTCGCTGACCAACCTCGCGCGCGAATCCATCCTCGACGAGAAGGAGCTGCCGATGCGGCTCACCGCGCTGACGCCGTGCTTCCGCGCCGAGGCCGGCGCAGCGGGGCGCGACACGCGCGGCATGATCCGCCAGCACCAGTTCACAAAGGTCGAGCTGGTATCGATCACGACGCCGGAAGCCAGCAAGGATGAGCTGGAGCGCATGCTGTCCTGCGCCGAGCAGGTTCTGCAGAAGCTCGACCTGCATTATCGTGTGATGACGCTGTGCGCCGGCGACATGGGCTTCTCCGCGCAGAAGACCTACGACATCGAGGTGTGGATGCCGGGGCAGGGCGACGGCGGCGCCTATCGCGAGATTTCGAGCTGCTCGGTGTGCGGCGATTTCCAGGCCCGTCGCATGGACGCGCGCTATCGCGGCCCCGACGGCAAGCCGCGCTTCGTGCATACGCTGAATGGCTCCGGCACGGCGGTCGGGCGGGCCTTGATCGCGGTCATGGAGACCTATCAGCAGCAGGATGGTTCGATCGCGGTGCCCGATGTGCTGCAGCCCTATATGGGTGGGCTCAAGGTCATCGAGCACGGGATGTGAGGCGAGGGCCAGTGTGATGCCGCTCCACCGTGACATCCACTGGCTTGGTCGGCAATGGGCCGTCACGGGCCACGGTCTGCAGCTGATCAATCAGAAGCAGATGGGCTATTACGACATCGAGGCGGCGCGCCTGTGGGATGCGCGCGTGACCGAGGTGCAATCGAAGGCCTGGATCGACAGGCCCGACTTCGACAAGGCGCTGGAGATCGCGCGCGGCAAGTTCGCCCAGTTGGCGCCGGCAGATCTGCCGCCACCACCGGCGCCGATTGCGTCACCGCCACCGCCGGTCCGGGCGACGCCGCCGGCCGCGCCGCGCGCGCCGCTTGACGCGACATCGGTGCCCTCGATCGAGGAGCTGCTGGCCCGGTTGAAATCGAAATCGGCTGCGACGGCGCCGGTCGCAAGACGAGCTGAGGCGCTCGCTCCGGTGCCGCCCAAACCCGAACCGCTCAGGATTGAGCCTCGAAAGGTCGAGCCGGCGAGGTCAGAGCTCCCCCAAGCGGCTTCGGTCGTCCCCGAACCGTCCAAGGCTGAGCCTCGTGCGTTTGAAGCTCCGAAGGCTGAGTCGCTTACGACCGCACCCGCCAAGGCCGATCCCATCACGGCCGATTCCATCAAGTCCGAGCTCCCCACATCGGAGCTTCCAAAGCCTCCCAAGCCCGAGCCTCGCCAAACCGCACCAATTGCTCTTGAGCCCGCCAGGCCGGAAGCGCGGAGGGTTGAACCGCCCAAGGTTGAAGCGCCCAAATCTGAAGCTCCCAAGTCTGAAGCTTCCAAGTCTGAAGCTTCCAAGGCTGAAGCTCCCAAGGCTGAAGCGCCAAAGCCTGAACCTGCCAAGCCCGAGCCTCCAAGGTCAGAAGCTGTCACGTCCCGGGGTCTCGGGGCCGAACTGCGTCAGGCCCCGCGGGTCAAAATGCCAGGGGCGCCGCCGCCAGCGCCCGTTATCGCGGTTGTTCGGCGGCCGGCCAGACCGGCCTGGCCGGTGTTCGAGCGCAAGATTGCCGGCAGCGCGCGATTTGTCCGTCCATGGCGCGTGACGTCGGCGCGATGGCGCGGGCCATCGCCAGGTTTGCCTCCACGGCCCTAGCCGGTTAAGACGGCAAAGTTCAACTCAAGAAGCGGCAGCGTAAAGAACCCGCGTCGAATCGGAACAAGAGGCACTTTGACGGATGCGAATTCTCTGCACCAATGATGACGGCATCCACGCTCCAGGCCTGCAGGTCGTCGAGCAGATCGCACGCGCGTTGTCCGACGACGTCTGGATCGTTGCCCCCGAGCTCGATCAGTCCGGCGTCTCGCATTCGCTGTCGCTCAACGATCCGCTGCGTCTGCGCGAGGTCAGCCCGCGTCATTTCGCGGTGCGCGGCACGCCGACCGATTGCGTCATCATGGGCGCGCGCCACATTCTCGGAGACAAGCTGCCCGATCTCGTGCTGAGCGGCGTCAACAAGGGCCGCAACGTCGCCGAGGACGTGGTCTATTCCGGCACCATCGCCGGTGCGCTCGAAGGCACCATTCTGGGCTTTCCGTCATTCGCGCTGTCGCAGGAATTTTCGATCGAGACGCGCAATGCGCCGCTGTGGGACACTGCGCTGAAATTCGGACCCGACATCATCCGCAAGGTGATCGGCGCCGGCGTCCCCAGGAACACCGTCATCAACGTCAACTTCCCGTCCTGCATGCCCGATGACGTCAAGGGCATCCGGATCACGCGGCAGGGCAAGCGCAATCAGGGTTTCCTGAAGATCGATCGCCGTCACGACGGACGCGGCAATCCGTATTTCTGGATCGGCTTCGAGCGCGCGGCGATGATGGATGCGCCGGCCGAAGGCACCGATCTCGCCGCGCTTGCGGCGCGCTACGTCTCGGTGACGCCGCTGCGGCTCGACCGCACCGATGAAGCATTTTCGGAAACGCTGCTTAATACGCTGAAGTGAGCCCTTGTAGCCCGGATGAAGCGAAATCCGGGTCCGCTCGCAATGGGTGCAAGATTCCCGGATTACGCTTCGCTCCATCCGGGCTACGCACCCAACTTGCCGTTAAACCGGCGCACCCTTCATTGCGCTGGAGATCACCTGGGCCAGCGTTTCCAGCTGGAAGGGCTTTTGCAGCGCCGGACGGTTGCGATACTCCGGAGGCAGGCCGGAGGAGCCATAGCCGGTCGCGAAGATGAAGGGGCGGTTGCGGGCGTTGATCAGCTCGGCGACCGGGGTGATCACCTTGCCATTGACGTTGACGTCGAGGATCGCGAGGTCGAATTCGGTCGATTGGGCAAGCTTGACCGCTTCGCCGATCTCGCCGGCCTCGGCCGCGACGCTATGGCCGAGTTCCTCCAGCATATCGGCGACCATCATCCGGATCATGACCTCGTCCTCTACGAGGAAAACTGAACAGCCCGCCGGCCGTATCGCTGTCATGATGGAATCCTTGCCCTTCCCTGAATCAGGCTCGCAAATAACATTACAGCGCGCAATGCAAACGTTTGGGAATTGGTCCTTTTCCAGCGCGCAGCAGGGTTTGCCGCATCGCCTTGGCTGACCTTGTTGCGCAAGATTTGCCCAACAGCCGACGAGGTATGTTGGCTCTACCAGAGCCCCGGTCTGCACCACCCAGACGTTAACCCGCGCATCGTCGCGATTATATGTGATGCAACCGGGCCGGCGCCAATGCGAAACCGGGCGGATGGTTCCTGGCCGGGAACAAAACGCGACGGGAAATTTTTCCTTAACGCGGTATTTCGGATTTCAATGGCATCAAGAGGGCGGAGATTCCGCGCTGCTGCCCAGAGACGCTGATGAACATGGCCGTGAACCCCGATCCGACCGAGAAGATGATGTTTCAGCTGACCCTGCGGCGGCGCGGGGTGAGCGATCAGATGGTGCTGCGTACGATGGAGGAGGTGCCGCGCGAGGTCTTCGTCGATCCGCGCGATCGCAACGAGGCCTATCGCGACAGCGCGCTTGCGATCGCATGCGGGCAGACCATCAGCCAGCCTTTCGTCGTGGCCTACATGACCGAGCAGCTGCAGCTGCAGAAGGACCATCGCGTGCTCGAGATTGGCACCGGCTCGGGCTACCAGGCGGCCGTGCTGTCCCGGTTGTGCAAGCAGGTTCTGACCATCGAGCGCTACCGGACGCTGGCCGACGGCGCCCGCAAGCGCCTCGAAAAGCTGGGCTATTACAATATCGAGGTGCTGCTCGGCGACGGCTTCGACGTTCCGGCCGGGGCAGGCGATTTCGACCGCATCATCGTCACCGCGGCGATGGAGCAGATCCCGGAGAAGCTGCTCGAGCGGCTCGAACCCGGCGGCATCCTGATCGCCCCGGTCGGGCCGCATCAGGGTACCCAGACCCTCGTCCGCGTGGTGCGGACCGAGAACGGCTTCGACCGCAAGGAATTGGTCGACGTCCGCTTTGTGCCGGCGCTGCCGGGAATCGCGCGCGAATTGTAGATTTGGCGATTTGCTGCTTGGCACCAACGCCTTATTCGCAGGGTTAAGCGGTTATTTACTCGGTACGTGTTTACTCAAAACAGTCTTTTGTTGCGTACGAGTGAGTAACCATGTCTGGGGTTGTCGAGTTGCTTCGCTCGCGTCGCGTGCCGCAGGTTGCGGTGCTGACGCTGATGTCCATGGCTTTTGCCGGTTGCAGCGCCGATATGTCGTCGCGCTTCTCGCAAAACTCCTATTCGCAAAATCCGTTTGCGTTTGATCCGCAGCCGACCGGCACCCTGCAGCAGGCGCCGCCACCGCGCGAGTTGCCGCAATACGCGCGGCCGCGAACGCAACCGCAATATTCGCAATATCAGTCACAGCCGTTGCCGCCGCCGGTCGCAGCAGCGCCGCAGTCCTATCCGGTCGCCAATGCCAATGCCGGTGTCTCCGGAGGAGGGCGCGGGGTTTCGTCCTACACACCGCCGCCCGCGCGTCCGCAGATCGAATCCACCGGCACCGTTCCGCATTCGGTCGCAGCAGCCCATGCCGGGCATAACGGCACCACGATCATCGTCGGCACCAGCGACACACTGGAAGTGCTGGCGCGCCGCTACAACGTCTCGACCGCGGAGATCCTGCGCGCCAACGGTTACAAGGGACCGCGCGCGCTGTCGCCCGGCCAGCAGCTGGTCATTCCGCGCCCGACCGCATCAGCCGCGGCTCCGGCGATGGCCGCGCCGGCCGCACGCCCGGTCGCCGTGGCAGCGGCGCCTGCCGGCGTCCACTATGTCAATCGCGGCGACACGCTGCACAGTATCGCGCGCCAGCACCATATTCCCGTGGCCGAGCTCGCCCGCGCCAACAATCTCGACCAGTCGGCCCGGCTGAGCCTCGGCATGAAGCTCGTGGTGCCCGGCGCCAAGACGGCGATGGCGGCACCTGCGCCCGTTGCGCAACCCGTTGCTGCCGCGCCGGTTGCTGCGGTGGCTCCGGCACCGGCGGTCGCAGCCCCGAAGGTCGTTGCAACCGCGCTGCCGCAGCAGAGCGCGCGGCTGGTCCAGCCGACCGCGACCGTCGAACAGCCGGCGGCTGCCGCTGAAGCGCCCGTCGTCACCAAGTCGAGCGAGGCCACCGGCGCGTTGCCGACCTTCCGCTGGCCGGTGCGCGGCAAGGTCATCACCGCCTACGGCTCGAAGACCAACGGCAAGGTCAATGACGGCATCAACGTCGCGGTGCCCGAGGGCACGCCGGTGAAAGCTGCCGAAGACGGCGTCGTCGCCTATTCGGGCAATGAGCTGAAGGGCTACGGCAATCTCGTGCTGGTTCGCCATTCCAACGGCTACGTCACCGCCTACGCCCATGCGAGCGAAATCCTGGTGAAGCGCGGCGATACCATCAAGCGCGGGCAGGTGATTGCCAAGTCGGGCCAGTCCGGCGAGGCGGGCTCGCCGCAGCTCCATTTCGAGATCCGCAAGGGATCGTCGCCGGTCGATCCGCTCCAGTTCCTCAACGGCGCGTAAGCTACGCGTCGGGACTTCAAGGGACTTCCAAGTCTCACAACAAAGACAGCGGGGGAGGCGCAAGCCTCCCCCGTTTTGTTTTGTCGATTGCCGCGGTGATTACTTGCCGCTCAGCCGCGTAGCCCGGATGGAGCAAAGCGAAATCCGGGAGCTCACCCGCGGAGTGCACCGATCCCGGATTGCGCTGCGCTCCATCCGGGCTACACAGGCGATGACGGGAGGAGCTAGGCCTCCCATCGCCTGTTACTGGCCGCTCAGCCGCACGCCGAGCCGGCCTGCGAGCTCCTGCGTGTACTGCCAGGCGACGCGGCCCGAGCGCGAGCCGCGGGTGGTCGACCATTCGAGCGCCTCGCGCTCGAGTTCGTCGTCGGCGATCTTGATGCCGTAATGGTCGCAATAGCCCTTCACCATCGCGAGGTATTCGTCCTGGCTGCAGCGATGGAAGCCGAGCCAGAGGCCGAAGCGGTCCGACAGCGAGACTTTCTCCTCGACCGCTTCGCCGGGATTGATCGCGGTCGAGCGTTCGTTCTCGATCATCTCGCGCGCCAAAAGATGCCGGCGGTTCGAGGTCGCATAGAGGATGACGTTGTCGGGGCGCCCCTCGATGCCGCCTTCCAGCACGGCCTTCAGCGACTTGTACGAGGCATCGTTGCCGTCGAAGGAGAGGTCGTCGCAGAACACGATGAAGCGGAAGGAGGAGCTGCGCAGCAGCTCCATCAGGCCGGGCAGGCTCTCGATGTCCTCGCGGTGGATCTCGATCAGCTTCAGCCGGTCGGCCGGCTTGCGGTCGAGATTGATGCTGGCGTGGGTGGCCTTGACCAGCGACGACTTGCCCATGCCGCGGGCGCCCCAGAGCAGCGCATTGTTGGCGGGCAGGCCGTCGGCGAAGCGCTCGGTATTCTCCATCAGGATATCGCGCATCCGGTCGACGCCCTTGAGCAGGCCGATCTCGACGCGGCTGACGCGCGGCACCGGGGCCAGGCGCCCGTCCGGATGCCAGACAAAGGCGTCCGCGGCGCCGAAGGTCTCGGCCGGATCGAGGGCCGGGGAGGCGTCAGCGAGGCGGCTCGCGATGACCTCCAGGGCGTTCGCGATCCGCTCGGCCGCTGCGCCGTCGAGCGCCGTTACCGGGCGTTTTGTCGCGGCGTTTTCAGCACGCTTGGCGGCAGCCTTGGGGGTGGTTTTGCGGGTTGTTTTACTGGTCGTTTTCTTGGCTTTTTTCGGCATTTGTCCAGTTCCTGACGGCGCAGCCTTATCGGGCTGGCGGCGGTCCCGCAAGCGCCCTAAATGAAGGTCCGTTAACGTTGCAATTGGGACCGCGGCCGCTATAGTCCGCGCGAATTTGTCCGGACCGCCATACCGCCCCGAATCCGAGGGCGCTGCCGGTTCTTTCCCGTCTTATCCGAGGATCGTCCGAATGCTGATTACTCCTGCGTTTGCCCAGGCTGGAGCGACTGGTGACACCAACAGCATGTTGATGTCGCTGCTGCCATTCGCGCTGATCTTCGTCATCATGTACTTCCTGATTCTGCGCCCGCAGCAGAAGAAGGTGCGCGACCATGCGGACCTCGTGAAGAACATCCGCCGCGGCGACACCGTGGTGACCTCGGGCGGCCTCGTCGGCAAGGTGACCAAGGTGGTCGACGACGACCAGATCGAGTTCGAGATTTCGGACGGCGTGCGCGTGCGCCAGATGCGCCAGATGATCTCGGGTGTGCGTACCAAGGGTGAGCCGGCGAAGGGCGACGCCAAGGACGAGGCGTCCGCGAGCTGATCGCCGCGGAGCCTCTTGCCGAATCTGACAGGTCAACTCGATGTTGTATTTCACGCGGTGGCGAGCGCTGGGGATCATCCTGACAGCGCTGGTGGTCTGCCTGTGCGCCGTGCCCAATTTCTTCCCCGAAGCGCAGGTGAAGACCTGGCCGGCCTGGGCGCAGCGGCGCCTGGTCCTCGGCCTCGATTTGCAGGGCGGCTCTTATCTGCTGCTCGAGGTCGACTCCAACTACGTGAAGAAGGAGAAGCTCGACCAGATTCGCGACGATGTTCGGAAAGTGCTTCGTGAAGCCAAGATCGGCTACACCGGCCTCAACACACGCAACGACGCGGTGGAAGTCCGCATCTCCAAGGAAGGCGACCAGTCGACGGCATTGTCGAAGCTCCGCGAGCTGTCGCAGCCGCTCGGCGGCCTGCTCGGCTCCAGCGGCCAGCGCAGCCTCGAGGTTGCCGATGCCGGCGGCGGCCTGATCCGCCTGACGGTCCCGCAGGCCGCGATCACCGAGCGCATCCGGCAGACCATCGAGCAATCGATCCAGATCGTCGAACGGCGCGTCAACGAGCTCGGCACGGTCGAGCCGGTGATCCAGCGTCAGGGCACCGACCGCATCCTGGTCCAGGTGCCGGGCCTGCAGGATCCGACGCGCCTGAAGGAACTGCTCGGCAAGACCGCCAAGATGGAATTCCGCATGGTCGACAGCTCGGTGTCGCCCGACCAGGCCCAGCAGGGCCGCCTGCCGCCGGACTCCGAGCTCTTGATGAGCGCGTCACCGCCGCCGGTTCCGTATGTCGTCAAGAAGCAGGTCCTGGTTTCCGGAGGCGAGCTCTCCGATGCCCAGCCCGGCTTCGACCAGCGCACCGGCGAGGCGATCGTCAGCTTCAAGTTCAATACGTCGGGCGCGCGCAAATTCGCGCAGGCGACCGCCGAAAACGTCGGCCAGCCGTTTGCGATCGTGCTCGACAACAAGGTGATCTCGGCACCCGTCATCCGTGAGCCGATCACCGGCGGACAGGGCCAGATCTCCGGCAGCTTCACCGTGCAGTCGGCCAACGATTTGGCGATCCTGATGCGTGCCGGCGCGCTGCCGGCCCCGTTGACGGTGATCGAGGAGCGCACCGTCGGTCCCGGCCTCGGACAGGACTCGATCGAGAAGGGCGAGCTCGCGGCCTATGTCGGCTCGATCCTGGTCATCGTGTTCATGCTGATCACCTATCGGCTGTTCGGCGTGTTCGCCAACATCGCGGTGGCGATCAACGTCGCCATGATCTTCGGGCTGCTGTCGCTGCTCAACGCCACGCTGACGTTGCCCGGCATCGCCGGCATCGTGCTGACCGTCGGCATCGCGGTCGATTCCAACGTGCTGATCTACGAGCGCATCCGCGAGGAATTGCGCGGCGGCCGCAACGCGATCTCGGCAATCGACGCCGGCTTCAAGCGGGCGCTGGCGACCATCCTCGACTCCAACATCACCACCTTCATCGCCGCCGCCGTGCTGTTCTACATCGGCACCGGACCGGTGCGCGGCTTTGCCGTGACGCTCGGCATCGGCATCATCACCACGGTGTTCACCGCCTTTACCCTGACGCGCCTGATCGTCGCCGGCTGGGTGCGGTGGAAGCGGCCGCAAACCGTGCCGATCTGAGAGGCCTGTTGTGACTCATACCGTTCTCATTGGCCTTGGCATCCTGATCGCCGTCTTGACCGTGGTCGCGGCGCTCGGCCTGCTGCCGGCGCTGCGCATCGTGCCGGACGACACGCATTTCGACTTCACCCGCTTCCGCCGCATCAGCTTCCCGATCTCGGCGCTGCTCTCGATCCTCGCCATCACGCTCTTCTTTACCCACGGCCTGAATTTCGGCATCGACTTCAAGGGCGGCACGCTGCTGGAGGTGCAGGCCAAGTCCGGCACCGCCGACATCGCCGCGATGCGCACGACCTTGAACGGCCTTGGCCTCGGCGAGGTGCAGCTGCAGCAGTTCGGCGGTCCGGCGGAAGTCCTGATCCGCGTCGCCGAGCAGCCCGGCGGCGACAAGGCGCAGCAGGATGCGGTGACGAAAGTGCGCGGCGCGCTCGGCGAATCCGTCGACTACCGTCGCGTCGAGGTGGTGGGACCGCGCGTCTCCGGCGAACTGCTGGCCTACGGCATGATCGGCCTGATGTTCGCGATCATGGGTATCCTGATCTACCTTTGGTTCCGGTTCGAATGGCAGTTCGCGCTCGGCGCCATGATCGCCAACGTCCACGACATCGTGCTCACGATCGGCTTCATGTCGATCACCCAGGTCGATTTCGACCTTACCAGCATCGCGGCGCTGCTGACGATTCTCGGCTACTCGCTCAACGACACTGTCGTCATCTACGACCGTATCCGCGAGATGCTGCGGCGCTACAAGAAGATGCCGATGCCGCAGCTGCTGAACGAATCGATCAATTCGACGCTGTCGCGTTCGATCATCACCCACGTCACCGTGACGCTGGCGCTGCTCGCACTGCTGCTGTTCGGCGGCCAGGCGATCCACAGCTTCACCGCGGTCATGATGTTCGGCGTGGTGCTGGTCGGCACCTACACCTCGATCTTCATCGCGGCGCCGATCCTGATCTATCTCGGTGTTCATACCACGCGGGGTGGAGAGGCGGCGCAGGACGCGCCGGCCAAGAAGCCGGACACGGCGGCAGCCAAGAAGTAGCTGGTCATGAGCAACCCCTCGGACGCTCCCCATCTTCCGAGGTCGGCGCCGATCGAGGCCTACGGCAAGGGCGGCTTCGCGTTTGCCGATATGTCGCACCGCGGCTCGCTGTTGTGCCTGCCTGACTCGATCTGGGCCTGGCCGGTGACCAGGCCGCAGGAGATCGACGAATACTCGCTGCAAAAGGTGTTCGCCGCCGCCAATGCGATCGACACGCTGATCGTCGGCACCGGCACCGACGTCTGGGTTCCGCCAAAGGGCCTGCGCGAGGCCCTGCGGGCCGTGCGGGTGGTGCTCGATCCGATGCAGACGGGACCCGCGATCCGCACCTACAACATCATGCTGGGCGAGCGGCGGCGCGTCGCGGCGGCGCTGATCGCGGTGCCATGAGCGCGACGGAGGCACCGCAGGACGGCGTGGCCTTCTGCGCCGATCTGGTGCGGAGCCATGACTTCGTGCGCTACGCGTCGACCTTGTTCCTGCCGGGTCCGGAACGACGGGCGATGCTTGCGATCTATGCCTTCAACATCGAGGTCTCGCGCGTGCACGAGCAGGTCAGCCAGCCGCTGCCCGGCGAGATGCGGCTGCAATGGTGGACCGACATGCTCGCCGGCACGGGCCATGGCGGCGTCGAGGGCAATCCGGTCGCGGCGGAACTGCTGCACACGATCCGCAATCACCGTCTGCCGGTCTCGCCATTCTCGCTGTTGGTCGAGGAGCACCAGTTCGATCTCTACAACGACCCGATGCCTTCGCTGACCGCGCTCGAGGGCTATCTCGACGCCACGGCCTCAGTGCTGTTCTCGCAGGCCACGCGCGTGGTGGCGCGGCCGTCGGAGGCGATCGATCACCTGGCCCGTCATGCGGGTCTTGCCCAGGGCATGGCGCAGGTCATCGCTTCGCTCGGCCGCGACGCCTCACGGCAGCAGCTGTTTCTGCCGTTGCAGCTGCTGCAGCAGTACGGCGGCAGCAAGGAGGAGGTGTTTGCCGGCAAGGTGACGCCGAACATCCGTGCCGCGATCGATCAGCTTGCGGACGAGGCCCAGGGCCATCTCAAGACCTCGTTCGGGCTGCTTGCGGATGTCCCGTCCGGCGTGAGGCCGATCTTTCTGCCGCTCGCTTGGGTCAGGCGCGAGTTGAACCGGGCGAGGAGGGAGGACTACGACCCGTTCCTGCCGAAACCGGTCTCGCGCCTGCGCACGCTCTGGACGTTGTGGCGAGCCGCGCGCACGGAGGAGTTCGGTCGCTAGCTCTGCTCTTTCGGGATGTGCTTGGTGAAGATCCGGATTGTTGTGCCCCTGACCATCGGGCCGCTGTCATAGATGTCGGATGCGATCTGCTCCACCGCGTCGCGCAGCGCAACGAACTGGGCTTGCCGCGCCATGCTCGCCGTTCCGCGCGTGCCGGCCAGCTCGTCCAACGCGGCGTCGCTGATCTGGCATTCGATTTCCTGGTCGCCGTTCATCATGGTGAATCCGAACGCCAGTCGTTCGGAATCGTATCCCCCGATCCGGCCACGGGTGAGTGGCATTAAACTTTGTCCCTTGAGCGCGCTACCCCTCGCAAAGAGTGAAGCTTCGCGGCGCGTTTGTCGAGGGCCACGCGCCGAGAAGCGCGCTCTAACCCGTCGGCCGGTCCATCTCGGCGACTTCAAAATTGAAGCGGTCGCGCAGATTCTTGCGTTGCTCGAGGATGTCCTTGAGGAACTCGCGATCGGCGGCGCTGCGCATCATCGGCTCGATCAGGTCGATCTGGTTCATGGCGACGAGCTGCAGGATTTCGGTGCGCGGCTTGCCGGCGGCATCGCGCGGCAGCGCGTGCACGATCTGGATGTGTTCGGGCGGCTTGATGCCCCTTGCCGCGGCAAGCTCATTGCGCAGCGTCTTTTCCAGCGCGGACTGGTCCGCCTCGACGAAGGCGTAGAGTCCGACGCCGACGCGCCGATCGGCAAAGGCGACGATCGCGGTGTCGCGCACCTGCGGATTCTTGCGGATCAGATCGATCAATACCGGGGCGTCGTTGACCAGCCTGCGGCCGCCGCCTTCGCGGTCGGTGAAATTGAAGATGCCGCGGGTGATCGCCTGATAGACCTTCTTGCCGGTCTTGAGCCAGATGCTGGCGACCGCGGATTTCCTTGCGAGTACCTTGCGCTCTTTCGGCGTCAACGCCTCCGGCGCGTAGCTGCGCTTGTGCTTCAACAGATGCCGCAGATCCTCATAGGCGGCGATGCGGAACAGCCGGCTGCGGGTCTTGAAGCAGGCGGCAAGCTGGAAGTCGGTGAGGTAGGCGCGGCCATCGCGCCCGACCAGCCAGTTCTGCTCCTTGGCGAGATCGTTGTGGCAGATGCCGGCGCGATGCAGCTTGCGCAACGCGGCCTTGGCGGAGCGAAAATACGCGACGTCGCCATGCGGCTTCGCCAGATGCAGCGCCGCGCCGTCGATGAAGCCGCGCACCAGCGCGCGCCGGCCGGCCCACAACAGCTTTGGGCCGACGTCGAGGTCGCGCGCCAGGGTCAGCGCGCGGCGCTCGCGCGAGAACAGATGCAGCGCCAGGCCGAATGACCAGAACGGCACCTGATCGAGCCGGCGCAGCACGCCGTCGACCTCGCCGTCATCGGCGCGAAAGCGACCGCGCTCGACGGTCGAGAACACGTCGCGCTTGAGCAGCACGCCCTGGCTCCACCGCACCGACAGGGTGGCGTCATCGTCTTTCGGCAAGCTCATGACTGTCAGGCCGCTGCCGCAACGCGCAGATGCTCTGCGATCCAGTGGTCGAGATCGGCGAGGGCGCGCGCGCTGATCGCCTGCTTCTTGGCGACGGTCTTCTCGTTGCCGCGCAGCCGCGAGCCGTCCGGCTTCTTGGTCGGCGCACTGGCCAGCGGCGGGAACAGACCGAAATTGATGTTCATCGGCTGGAACGAGCGCGAACCGGCCTGGATCGTTTCGATGTGGCCACCGGTGATGTGGCCGAGCAGCGCGCCGAGCGCGGTCGTGGCCGGCGGCGGCGTCAGCGCGGCACCACGCATGTCGGCGGCGGCACAGAGGCCGGCGATCAGGCCGACGCTGGCCGACTCGACATAACCCTCGCAGCCCGTCATCTGCCCGGCGAAGCGCAGCCGCGGCTGCGCGCGCAGACGCAGCTGACCGTCGAGCAGCTTTGGCGAGTTCAGGAAGGTGTTGCGATGCAGGCCGCCGAGGCGCGCGAACTCCGCGTTCTCAAGGCCAGGAATGGTCCGGAACACGCGCTGCTGCGCGCCGTGCTTCAGCTTGGTCTGGAAGCCGACGATGTTGTAGAGCGTGCCGAGCTTGTTGTCCTGCCGCAGCTGGACGATCGCATACGGCTTGACCGTCGGGTTGTGCGGATTGGTCAATCCCACCGGCTTCATCGGCCCGTGGCGCAGCGTCTCGTGACCGCGCTCGGCCATCACCTCGACCGGCAGGCAGCCGTCGAAATAGGGCGTGTTGGTCTCCCAGTCCTTGAAGTCGACCTTCTCGCCGTCGAGCAGCGCCGCGACGAAGGCGTCATACTGCTCCTTCGTCATCGGGCAGTTGATGTAGTCCGCGCCGGTGCCGCCGGGGCCGACCTTGTCGTAGCGCGACTGAAACCAGGCCACCGACATGTCGATGGAATCCTTGTGCACGATCGGCGCGATCGCGTCGAAGAATGCCAGCGCGCTCTCGTCGGTCAGCTGCCTGATGGCGTCGGCAAGCGGTGCCGAGGTGAGGGGACCGGTCGCGACGATGACGTTGCTCCAGTCGGCCGGCGGCAGCCCTGCGACTTCCTCCCGGCTGATCTCGATCAGCGGATGTTCGTTGAGCGCCTTGGTGACGGCGGCCGAAAAGCCGTCGCGGTCGACCGCCAGCGCGCCGCCGGCGGGCACCTGATTGGCGTCGGCCGAGCGCATGATCAGGGAGCCCAGCCGCCGCATCTCGGCGTGCAGCAGCCCGACCGCGTTATTCGCGGCATCGTCGGAGCGGAAGGAGTTCGAGCAAACCAGTTCGGCGCAGCCTTCGGTCCGGTGCGCCTCGGTCATCCGGTGCGGGCGCATTTCATGCAGCACGGCGCGGACGCCGGCATTGGCGACCTGCCAGGCGGCTTCCGAGCCGGCGAGCCCCGCGCCCACGATGTGCACGGGTTGGGAAGAGGATTGATGCGGTGTCATCGCGCAGCGTTAGCGCGTTTTGATCTCATATGCATCTGAAACCGCACCACAAACGACAACGCCCGCTGTGGAAGCGGGCGTTATCCGTTCAGCAGATGGCCTGCGGCCGATTAGCCGTTGTAGGTGCCGGCGGCAACGCGCGGAATGTCCGAGCGGTCGAGGCCGATATCGGCGAGTTCACGATCGCTAAGCTGGGACAGTTCGCTGACATTGCGCTGATAATCCCGGAAAGCCTGGATCATGCGGATGAGCGAGAGCAACATGGTAGTCTCCTAGTAATTCAGATTCAGCTTTTCCAAAGCCTCATCGTTGAAGTGAATATAGATGATATAGTGCAGTGCGGTAGTTCCGATGTTGCGATGCAGCTAGGCTCAAAACGCATAGCGCTGGTAAGTTCCGGTTAACCGTTTGGCGCATGGAGAACTGCCCCGTAGACGGAAGTTCCATCAAGGCCGAGTATTCCAACAAAACGTTCCTGAAATCAGTTAGTTATTGAAATCTCGGCAGGCGTGATTGCGTTATTTATGTGGTAATTACGGACCGTTTATTCAAGCCGAGGTCCCTCGTTACGGGAGGGATCACAGCGATGTGTTCCATGCGTGATTCGCATGCAAGCGGTTGTCGTTAAAATGAACGTAAACTCACTCTATTGCGATCTCGGACAGGAGATGGTGTCGCGTCAATCAGTCGCATTGACGTAAGCGGTAATTCGATCCTGTGCCGCAACGGATTTCCGTCGCGGGGGCGCATGTCGCGCGGAATGTGCTGCTGATTATCGGAAGTGGGTGTCGATTGAAGTGAACGCGCCGAGCAAAGCTATTGCGGCGCTGCTTCCTTACTGCCTTGTAATCAAAACACTATGCAACGCATGCGCGATACGCGCGCAGCGCTCATCACATTTGAATCGCGCGAAGTTCATTCTGAACGGTGCCGGGAACAGCGAATAATCGTTCCGCAGATTCCGCAATCACGCAGGGATCTGTCCAAGAACAACAGATGGATCATCCCATGATTAAGACATTGATCGCAGCAGCCACCGTGGCTGCCGTTGCCTACGCTGTCGCTCCCGCTCAGGCTGCGCATCGTCATCAAGCGGGCCTCGGCTGCAGCGGTGCCAATCTCGGCAAGACCGAAGCTGCAGTCGAAGCCATGGCTGACAATGAGGTCAAATTCGCGGCGGAGAAGGAAGTCTCGCTCGCCCAGGACGCGATGCTGAACAACAAGTGGGGCGTATGCGGCGCGCACCTCAGCAAGGCTGCCGAAGCCAGCATGGCGAAGTAAGCTTTGATCATTGCGATAAGGGCCGATTGCCTGGGGCGATCGGCCCTTTTTGATTCACCCGTAGCTGGAGCAGCGTTGATCGAGTCAGAGCGGAAGGTTGGCCTCGCTGCGCCACGCAATCTGGTGTGAAGGCGCTATGGAGCCTTGGCGAGTTGGGTGGCGAAGTAGCCGATCGTCTTGGCGTACACCTCGCTCTTGTTCCACTGCTGGATCACCGCAAAATTCTCGCTGCCGGGCTCCCAGCCCTTGCCCTTCTTCCAGCCATAGCTCTTCAGGTAGTTCGCCGTCGACGCCAGCACGTCGGGCACGTTGTGCAGGAGGTCGCGCTTGCCGTTGCCGTCAAAGTCGACCGCGAACTTGATGTAGGACGACGGCATGAATTGAGTCTGGCCGATCTCGCCGGCCCAGGCGCCGCGCATCTCCTGCGGCGGCAGATCGCCGCGCTCGACGATGCGCAAGGCATCCATCAACTCGGCCTTGAACATGTCGGAGCGGCGGCAGTCATAGGCGAGGGTCGCCAGCGAACGTATGGTCGGAAACTTGCCGGTGTTGACGCCGAAATCGGTCTCCAGTCCCCAGATCGCAACCAGGATCTCGCCCGGTACGCCGTAGGCCTCCTCGATCCGCGACAGCACGGAGCCGTAGCGCTTCATCATGTCGGAGCCGCGATTGAGCCGCGGCGGTACCATGCGGCCCGAGAACTGCTCGAACGTCTGGCTGAACACCTGCTGCGAATGGTCGCGGGCGATGATCGCCTTGTCCTGCGTGACACCAGTCAACCCGGCCTGGATCGCGTTCTGCGAAATGCCCTTCGTCGCAGCCTCTTTCTTGAAATCGTCGAGCCAGGATTCGAACGTGCCCGTGCCGCATTGGGCGGCCAGCACCGACGCCGTCGAGGTCAGGAGCCACGCGCCGATGGCGAGCGTGCGAAAGCAAAAGCGAGAGGTCATAGGCAATTCACTCCGGAGTCTGCGATGTCGTCGATTGGTCGTGAAGGGCGGCG
This sequence comes from Bradyrhizobium ferriligni, assembly GCF_056837965.1. Classification (NCBI taxonomy): domain Bacteria; kingdom Pseudomonadati; phylum Pseudomonadota; class Alphaproteobacteria; order Hyphomicrobiales; family Nitrobacteraceae; genus Bradyrhizobium; species Bradyrhizobium ferriligni. The sequence continues at coordinate 56,378 of NZ_JBXEJO010000027.1, read as the reverse complement.
GGTATGTTCGCGGCAACAGCGGCCAAAACAAGGCTCGTGACCGAGCCGCTTTTTCTCAGGCCGCGCTGCAAGTGCCACGCCAATTTCACATCCTCTTGACGGTCCGGGACGACAAACCGCCGGCCGAACATATCGGCCGGCGGTTGCTTTGACGTTTACGAATCCGGGTTAGCGGCGCTTAGCCGCGATCGCTCCGCCGCCACGGAAACAGATTGGCCGGGAAGTCCGCGGCGGGCTTGCGCTCGCGCGGTTCGGGGGTTACCGGCCGCGCATTCGGATCCTTGACGATGACCTCGCGATAGAGATGCCAGGTGGCGTGACCGAGCAGCGGGATCACCACGGCAAGCCCGAGGAAGAACGGGATCGTGCCCAGCACCAGCAGCACCGCGACGATCAGACCCCAGGCCGCCATCGGCACCGGGTTCTGTGCGACGGCGCGCATCGACGTCACCATGGCTTCGCCGGCGGTTGCCTGGCGGTCGAGCATCATGGGGAAGGCGATCACGCTGATGCAAAGTGCGACGAGCGCGAACAGGAAGCCGACGCTGCAGCCAACCACGATGAGCCACCAGCCTTGCGGAGTGGTCAGCACGCGCGTGGCGAAATCGGGAATGTTGGCTGCGGTCTCATAGCCGAACACCGCCGTGTAGATCGCCTGGGCGGTGGCGATCCAGGTCACGAACAGCGCGAACAGCAGCGTTCCGACCCCAAGCATCGCGCCGAATGACGGCGAGCGGAATACCTCCATGGCATCCCATGCAGATGCTTCCCCGCCATCCTCGCGGCGGCGGCTCATCTCGTAGAGGCCGATGGCGGCAAACGGGCCGAGCAGGGCAAAGCCCGCGGCCAGCGGAAACAGCAGGGGCAACACGGAATAGCCGTGCACGGTGCGCGCGAGCACGAGGCCGAGCACCGGATAGATCAGGCAGAGGATGATGGCGTGACTTGGCACCGCCTTGAAGTCTTCCCAGCCGAGACGCAGCGCATGATGCAAGTCGGACAGGCCGATGGTGCGGATGACAGGCGCAGACGCGGTGCCTTGTCCGCTCTGCGTCATCGATGTGACATTGCCTTGGTATGACGTGGCCATGGTCGTTGTCTCCCTCTGGGCCGGTCGCATTCAGCGCCCGGCACGCGGGCACAAACGTACCGCCTCTCGAAACGATCACGATCAAGCCAGACGCGAAAGACAGAGCAGGGAACTGGCCGTGTCGCGAACTGTAGAATGAGGCTACTCCCAAACTGTGCCAAAAGCACTCACGCTTAAGTGAATGTCGCATTGGCAAGCTATGGAGGGGGCGATAGACTTGAACTGCGACCTCGGTCAGGCGCGCCAAGGCCGTCTGGCCTTCACATCTCAACTCTCTTGGGAGCGAACGATGAGCATTTTCGGAAAAATCATGGGCGCGATCTTCGGCAGTAGCGCCAGCGCCGCGCCCGCCGGCGGAACGGCCACAAGCGCAGCTCCCGCCGGTGGATCCGGCAGCGCATCGTCGTCTCCTGCCGCGGTGCCCGCCGGCGCGGCGCCGGCGCAGTCGGTTGACGTTGCCCCGATTCTCGACAAGGCGGTTGCCGCGAAGGGCGAGAAGCTCGAGTGGCGGACCTCGATCGTCGACCTGATGAAGGCGCTCGACATCGACTCCAGCCTGTCGGCCCGCAAGGAGCTCGCCAAGGAGTTCGGCTACACCGGCGACACCAACGATTCCGCCAGCATGAACATCTGGCTGCACAAGCAGGTGATGACCAAGCTCGCGGCCAATGGCGGCAAGCTGCCCCCCGACATCAAGCACTGAGGGATCATCCTCCCGCGCATAGAAAGGGCCCGCGCCAGCGCGGGCCCTTTTTTATCGACCGGCGAACATCTATAGATCGCCCAACAACAACAAGGAGAACGCCCATGACTGATCTCGATCGCCGGACGATGCTTGCGAGCGGCGCCCTCGCGCTGGCCGGCGCCGCCGCGCAATCCGCGCCGGCCCATGCCGAGGCCGCGCCGAAGGCGATGTTTTCGGTCCCGGCCGTGACAATCCCGATCGTCGGCGCCAGCGAGGTGTTTCAGGTTCGCCGCATCTACTGCATCGGCCGCAACTACGCCGCGCACGCGATCGAGCGCGGTTCGGACCCGACGCGCGAGCCGCCGTTCTTCTTCCAGAAGCCGACGGATGCGATCCAGAATGTCGCGATCGGCACCATCGCCGATCATCCCTATCCGTCGCTGACCAAGAACTATCACCACGAGGTCGAGTTGGTCGCCGCGCTGAAGTCCGGCGGCACCAATATTCCGGCCGACAAGGCGCTCGATCACGTCTATGGCTACGCGCTCGGCCTCGACATGACGCGGCGCGATCTGCAGAACGGCATGGCCGCGGAGAAGAAGCCATGGGAGATCGGCAAGAGCTTTGACCATGCCGCGGTGCTCGGGCCGATCCATCCGGCTGATAAGACCGGCCACTTCACGCAAGGCGCCATCTCGCTCGCGATCAACGGCGCGGTGCGACAGAGCTCGGATCTGAAGAACATGATCTGGAGCGTCGCCGAGCAGATCGCAAAGCTGTCCGAGGCATTCGAGCTGAAGGCCGGCGACATCATCTATTCCGGTACGCCGGAGAACGTCGGCCCGGTCGTCAAGGGCGACGTGCTGCTGTGCAAGCTCGAGGGCCTGCCCGACATGTCGATCAAGATCGTCTGACGCCGGGTGAGGCGCAATCGCGTTTTCGAGCGAAGTGGGTACCGGTTCGCGTAAGGCAAACGCGTCAAAAGAAGCAGCTGGAGCCCCGTTCCGATTCCATCGGACCTGAAAGGGCTCTAGCCGGCAAGGTCCGCGTATTCCGGATGCTTGTCGAGGTAATCCACCACGAAACCGCAGCCGGCGATCACCTTGCGGCCGTCGGCGCGGATCAGCTCCAGCGCACCCTTGACCAGCTCCGATGCGATGCCGCGGCCGCGCAGTGCTCGCGGTGTCTCGGTATGGGTGATGATGACGGCCGCGGGCGTCCGCCGGTAGTTCGCAAAGGCGAGGCCGCCCTCGGTGTCGAGCTCGAAGCGGTTTTGGTCCCTGTTGTCGCGCACGGCGGCCATCGCAAAATCCCGGTTGATTCACAGGCCCTGATGTAAGCGTGTGAACCGGCCGGTGCAAAGCGGCGACCAACCCGCAAATTGACATTTGTGGATTGACGATATGCGCATTTCGGCCTGCCTGACCGCCGTATTGCTCGGCGCCGCCTTGACGCTTCCAAACCCGCCGAGAGCCGCCGCCGGCGACGATCCGAGCTGGCAGACCTGCGTCGGCTTGACGACAGCGCCCGGCGACCGAGTGGCCGCCTGCACCACGGTGATCGACGGCAAGACCGAGAGCGGCAAGCGGCTGGCCGGCGCCTATTGCAATCGCGGCCATGGGCTGACCGAGAAGCGCGAGCTCGACGCTGCGCTCGCCGACCTCAACGAGGCCGTCAAGCTCGATCCCGCCTATGCCTGCGCCTACACCAATCGGGGCCGCGTCTACGCCTTCAAGCGCGATCTCGATCATGCGATTGCCGATTACGACGAGGCGATCCGCATCGATCCGGCGTTCGCGCTGGCCTACAACAATCGTGGCGATGCCTGGCTCAACAAGGGCGATCTCGACCGCGCGCTGGCCGATCTCAGCCTCGCCATCAAATTCAATCCGCAGCTCGCCACCGCCTACGGCAATCGTGGCTTCGTCTACTACCGCAAGCGCGACGCGGCGCATGCGATCGCCGACTTCACCACTGAGATCAGGCTCGAGCCCAACGTGCTCGCCTATATCAACCGCGGCAATGTCTATCGCGATACCGAGCAGCTCGATCGTGCCGCCGCCGACTATGGCGAGGCGGCGAGGATCGCGCCGACCGATGCGCGCGGCTGGCGCAACCGCGGGATGATCCGTCTCTATCAGGGTGACAACAAGGGCGGGCTCGCCGATTACGACAAGGCGCTGCAATACGATCCGAACGATGTCTATTCCTGGAACAATCGCGGCCAGGCCAAGCTGCGGCTCGGCGACAAGAAGGGCGCGGCGGCCGACTTCCGCAAGGCGCTCGAGCTGCAGCCAGATCTGCAGAGCGCCAAGGGGGCACTGGCGCGGCTCGGCGGGGCGCGGTGACACGCTGCCGGCCACGATCGCCGCTGCCGCGTCGCACACGCGCGGGACGGGCCTTGCGGATGGATGCAGTTCGATTACGTTTGATGTCAGACATACGCCCCTGATGCGGCCGGATGGTCGTCTGGTACGGAGTGGCGGAGCCGGCCGCCGACGTATGCCTCTTGTCGGAGGAGGTTCGTCATGTCTGACAATCGTTTCTTCAACACACACCGTCCCTGGGAGGACTGGTTCGGCATGCTGCTCGGCGTGCTGATCATGGTCTCGCCCTGGTTTCCGATGCAAGTGAGCGGCGCCGTCGATATCGAGCGCAGCCACCTCGTCCTCAACAGCTTCATGGTCGGCATGCTGGTGCTCGGTATCGCCCAGCTCGAATATGTCGCGCTGCACCGCTGGGAGGAGGTGGCCAGCATCCTGCTCGGCCTCTGGCTGATGGCATCGCCCCTGGTCTTCGGTTACGCCGAGGACCACTGGCTGCAGTTCTGGCACATCCTGCTCGGCGCGGTGGTCGCCTTTATAGGCGCGTTGCAGCTGTGGCAGGACTGGAACCTGAGCGAGCAGGAACTCGCCAAGCACCCGCAGTAGCGGCCTGGGCAGAAAACAACGGGTTGGCCGCCGCCGGCGCGCGGTATCATCGCGCTGCGTCCGGCGGGCCTTGCCGAAGGCGGCGGCTTGGCGATAAACCGGGTGGTACCGACCCCTTGCGGCGCTTGAAGACGCCCGGTTCTGACCGAGGAAATACCCGATGACCGTCCTGACCTTGCCCTGTCTGTTGTGCGTATCGGCGGGGCGGCAATGAGCGGGACGGCTGCTGCCGCGCCGCGCGGCGGGATCGCGCGGGTGTCGCGCCGGGTGATGAACCTCGCCTACATCCTGACCCAGAACGCCCGCCGCCACAGCGATCGCCCCGGCTTCATCTGGAACGAGAAGGCCTGGTCCTGGCGTCACATCGACCAGAACGTCTCGGCGCTGGCGGCGGCACTGGCCGCGCGCGGCATCGTCAAGGGCGACCGCATCCTGGTGCATTCCAAGAATTGCGACGAGATGTTCTGGTCGATGTTCGCGGCCTTCCGGCTCGGCGCGGTCTGGGTGCCGACCAATTTCCGCCTGATGCCGGACGAGGTCGCCTATCTCGCGGCGGCCTCGGGCGCCAAGGCGTTTCTCTGCCACGCCGACTTCCCCGAGCATGCCAGGGCGGCCGCCAATCCCGCGCTCGAATTCGTCTGGCGGATCGGCGAGGAGGGCAGGTTCGGCGAGGCGACGCTCGGTGACGTCATCGCCAAACACGCAAGCGCTGTGGTCGAGAACGTTGCCGTCGACTACGACGATCCCTGCTGGTTCTTCTTCACATCCGGCACCACCGGCCGCTCCAAGGCCGCCGTCTTGACCCATGGCCAGATGGCCTTCGTCATCACCAACCATCTCGCCGACTTGATGCCCGGCACGACGGAGCAAGACGCCTCGCTGGTGGTGGCGCCGCTGTCGCATGGCGCCGGTGTGCATCAATTGGTGCAGACCGCGCGCGGCGTGCCCACCATCCTGCTGCCGTCAGAGAAGTTCGACATCGCCGAAGCCTTCTGGCTGATCGCCAAGCATCGCGTCAGCAACATGTTCACGGTGCCGACTATCCTGAAGATGATGGTCGAGCATCCCGCCGCCGACCAGCACGACCATTCCTCGCTGCGCTACATCATCTATGCCGGCGCGCCGATGTATCGCGAGGACCAGAAGGCGGCGCTGAACAAGCTCGGCGGCGTGCTGGTGCAGTATTTCGGCCTCGGCGAAGTCACCGGCAACATCACGGTGCTGCCGCCCGGCCTGCACGATCCCGAGGACGGCCCGCATGCGCGGATCGGCACCTGCGGCTTCGAACGCACCGGGATGCAGGTCTCGATCCAGGGCGACGATGGAAGCGAGCTGAAGGCGCACGAGACCGGCGAGATCTGCGTGATCGGTCCCGGCGTGTTCGCCGGCTACTACGACAATCCCGAGGCCAACGCGAAGGCGTTCCGCAACGGCTGGTTCCGCACCGGCGACCTCGGCCACATGGACGAGGAGGGCTTCGTCTACATCACCGGCCGCGCCTCCGACATGTACATCTCGGGCGGCTCCAACATCTATCCGCGCGAGATCGAGGAGAAGCTCTTGACGCATCCCGCGGTCGGCGAGGTCGCGGTGCTCGGCGTCCCCGATCCCTTCTGGGGCGAGGTCGGCGTCGCCGTCTGCGTCGCGCGCGAGGGCACCGAGGCGGTCGCGGAGGCGGAGCTTGCCGCCTATCTCGCGCCAAAAGTGCCGCGCTACAAGATGCCGAAACGCTTCTTCTTCTGGGAGGCGTTGCCGAAGTCCGGCTACGGCAAGGTGCCGAAGCGACTGATCCGCGACGAGCTCGAGGCGCGCGGGCTGCTCGAGGTGATCGCCAAATCGACGGGCGCGTGAGGCGATGCGCAGCATCGCCCAGCCTGGCGCTCCGCATCCAGAGCGCATCCAATGGGTCAGCGCGCGCGGCCGCGCCTTTTCATTCGTGCTCGAGGCCGGTATTCCGCTGCTCGAAGCCGTGCGCCGCGGCTTTGCGGCGGAAGGATTTTCCGGCGGCGTGCTGAGCGCCAGGGGCGGCGCGCTCGGGCCGTTCGCCTATGTGATGCCGGCGCTGTCGAAGGATGGCGTCAACGCCGCGTTCTACAGCGACACGTTCCGTCCCGACGGCGTGACGCGACTCAAGCTCGCGGCGCTGACCTTCGGCGAACGCGACGGCGCGCCGTTCTTTCATTGCCACGGCTTGTGGACTGAGGCCGATGGCCGCTTCAACGGTGGCCACATGCTGCCGGATGAAACCATTGTCGCCGAGCCGTTCGAGGTCAACGTATTCGGGATCGACGGCGCGACATTCCTGGCCGAGGCGGACAGCGAGACCAATTTCAAGCTGTTCGGTCCCGTCGCCAGCGCGCCGCGCGGAGCCAGGACCACGAGCCATGCCTACGCGCTGCGGCTGCGGCCGAACCAGGATATTGCCTGCGCGCTGGAAGGCTTCTGCCGCCAGCACGGCATCCTGCGCGCGCGGCTGCATGGCGGCGTCGGCTCGACCATCGGCGCCGTCTTCACCGAAGGCCACAGCGTCGTGCCGTTCGCGACCGAGCTCGCGGTGACCGCAGGCGACATCGCACCGGACGCGGATGGCCGGCTGCATGCCGAACTCGACATCGCGCTGGTCGACTATCTCGGCGGCATCGCCGAGGGACGCCTGGTGCGCGGCGACAACCCGGTCCTGATGACGATGGAGCTGGCGCTGGAGGTGCTGGCGGAGGCGGAGCAGCCGTAGGGGCATGGCATACCCCATCCCCGCGTCGTCCCGGCGAAGGCCGGGACCCATACTCCGCAGCAGTTGTTGTGAGACGGACTCGTCGTTCAAGCGTCGAGCAACAATAGTCATTCGTGGTTATGGATCCCGGCCTTCGCCGGGACGACAGGGAGTGTGTCATGCCGCCTGCGCGTCACACATCCGCATTCTCGCGACATGTTTGCCCGAGCTTTGCATTTCGCTCCGCCCTCGCTTGAGCGGAGGGCGCAGGGAAAGCGGTGCTTGCGCCGTCAGGCAAACTCAGATGTATGGGCCGCTCACCGCCGCTTGCGGACATGGATGTTGATGTCGAGGTCGATCTCGCTGACGCAGGTCTGCTCGGTGCGGTGCGAACCGCCCTCGTGCCCTTGCGCAGGCTGATGTCGCTGACATTGGCGAGCCGCAAGCAGCGCCATTGCGGAAGCCTGCCCGAGCTCTCGCCGGCGAACTGCCAGGCCAGCACGACCTCTTCACCGCTCTTGTTGTGGCCGATGATGTGCGGGCAGAGCTCGCGCGGCCGGCCGTCATAGATGCAGACGACCTGCTGCTCGGTGAGGATCGCCTTGCGGAACAGGTCATAACTGCGGCTGGGCATCGGCGCGGGTCTCGGTTGAAGGGTGGTGGCGGCAGCGGGCGCTTGCCCATCCGCTAGCATGATGCATCGACAACTTCTGGTTCTGGCCCGGGTTTGTTGTTCTTGTTACGTTCTTGACGGGTTCATGTCGATCTGGGATTGTGCGTTCCGAGGCGCGAGCCCCAAAGGTTGGACCGATGGCCAGACGAAACCGCCCGATCAATATGCCCGCGCCATACCTGCGGCGGGTCTGGCTCGAGCCTGCGCGGATCCCGGACCGCGAGGCTTATCCATTCGTGCTGCCGCTGCTGCGCGACGATTTCGAGCTGAGCTTCGACAAGGCAATCACCATCATTGTCGGCGAGAACGGCACCGGCAAGTCGACGCTGCTCGAGGAGATCGCCGTGATGGCCGGTTATGATGATGCCGGCGGCGGCAAGGGCTACATGCCGGTCGATCACAGCAATGCGGTCGAGGAAATGGGCGGCTCGCTTGCGACCGCGCTCCGCGCGAGCTGGCTGCCGAAAATCACCAATGGCTGGTTCTTCCGCGCCGAGAGCTTCTTCTCGGTCGCCAGATATCTCGACTCCGTCGCCAGCCCCTACGCTGACTTCCTGTCGCATTCGCATGGCGAAGGCTTTTTGCGCTTCTTCGAGGAGCGCTGCCAGCGGCAAGGCATCTTCATCTTCGACGAGCCGGAATCAGCGCTGTCGCCGTCGCGCCAGATTGAATTCCTCAAGCTGCTGCACCGGATGAACGGCACCGGCCACTGCCAGGTGATCATGGCCACGCATTCACCGGTGCTGATGGCCTATCCGCATGCGACGTTGCTTCGGCTGACGAAATACGGGCTGGAGCCGGTGAATCTGAGGGACACCGATCATTACAAGGTCATGCGCGAGTTCTGCGACGATCCGAAAGGGTTCGTCGAGGCGGCGATCGAGGGGTGAGACCGCCGCCCGGGCGGGCTTGCCTCCCGGAGAAGCCGCCGGCGGCGACTTCGCTCTGGTGCAAGAAGCCGGTCCCCGATCTAGTCTAGAACCCGGACCATAAACTGCGGCATGCGCCAGGCGGCGGATGGCCGATACATATCGGGAGAGAACAAGGATGAGGCGAACGATCGCGCGAGCTTGCGTCGTGGTGGCGGCATTGGCCGTGTTGGGGGCCGCGTGGGCTCACGGGCCGACCCGCCAGAAGGTGCGGGAATCGATCGAGATCGACGCGCCGCAGGCCAAGGTGTGGGCGGTGATCGGCAATTTCCAGGACATGAGCTGGCTCGCCGGCGTCACCAAGACCGAGGGCGAGAGGGGCAACGAGATCGGCGCCTCGCGGCGGCTGACGCTGGGGCCCGGCGCCACCGTCGACGAGGAACTCTACAAATACGAGCCGGAGATGATGAGCTATTCGTACCGGATCACGGCGGTCGACGTGAAGGTGCTGCCGGTCACCAATTATTCCTCGACGCTGACGGTGTCGCCGGCGCCGGACGGCAAGTCGAAGCTGGAATGGGCCGGCGCGTTCTACCGCGGATTTCCCAACAATGATCCGCCGCCGGAACTGAGCGACGAGGCCGCGGTGAAGGCGGTGAGCGGGCTCTACAAGGCCGGGCTCGAGGCACTGAAGAAGAAGATCGAGAGCGGGACCTGAGCGTGCGCGCGATTGCGCTCCTCGCGCTGCTTGCCAGCCTCGGCGCCGCGCGCGCCGAGGAGGCGTTCGTCACCAACCAGCTCAGCGACGACCTCACGGTGGTCGATCTCGCGACCTCGAAGCCGGTCGCGATCATCGCGATCGGCGGCAAGCCTGCCGGCATTGCCGTCAGCAATGACGGCCGCTTCGCCTATGTGACCAGCCCGGATGCCAAGGCGGTCACGGTGGTCGACGCGTCGACGCGAAAGGTCGTCGGCCGGGTCGATGTCGGCGGCGGGCCGCTCGGCATTGCGGTCGCGCCCGACGGCGCCACGGTCTATGTCGCCGACTGGTACGCCGCCGCGGTGCGGGTGATCGACGCCAGAGAGCGGCGTGTCGCCGCGAGTATCGCGGTCGGGGCTTCGCCGTCCGGGCTGGCGGTGACGCCCGATGGGCTGCTGCTGCTGTCGGCCGATCGCGACGATGACAGCGTCTCCATCATCGACACCGCCTCGCGCGAGCGGAGGGGGATCGTGAAGGTCGGGACGCGGCCGTTCGGCGTCACGATCGATGCCGATGGCAAGCGCGCCTACACCGCCAATGTCGGCACCAACGACGTCTCGGTGATCGACATCGCGACCGCCCGCGAGATCGGCCGCGTCCATGTCGGCCTGCGCCCCTACGCGGTGGCGCTGGCGCAGGGCCGCGGCTTCGTCACCGACCAGTATGACGGCAAGGTCAGCGTGTTCGACCTCGCGACGTTGCAGCCCGTAAAGCGCATCACGGTCGGCGATTACCCCGAAGGCATCGAGGCGACCGCCGACGGCAAGCGCATCCTGGTCGCGAACTGGGAGAGCAACACGCTGAGCGTGATCGACGCCGCCGAGCTGAAGGTGATTGGCGAGGTCAAGGTCGGCGACGGGCCAAGAGCGTTCGGGGCGTTTCTCAGGCGGACGGAGTAGGCAAAGGTACGCGTGCTAAAATATCGAAAACAACCCCATGCAAAGTAGCAGGATGCCGCCGGCATTCGGAACAGCGACTTGACGCGTCGGCCAAATCAATGATACATTTTTATTATTCCGAAATTGCGCAGGCGCCCGCCGCCGCGCGATCAGCCTTCTTTGCCAGGAGCTACCTTCGTCGTCATTGCGAGGAGCTCGTGACAAAATTGCAAAGCAATTTTGCGTTGAAGCGACGAAGCTATCATCTAGCAGCTGCGTTTGCGGCCAGATCGATTGCTTCGAGGAGCCCTTCATCGGCGGACGTTCGTGGGACCCGTTGACTCGGAATGACGAAGTCTGCCCAACGCGCCTGCGACCTGTCGCCGAGCTGCGACCCATTGGCTCACCAGCGCGGCAGGCATATATTATCAGGCAAACACCAGGAAACAGGGAGGATGCCATGCATCATACCTTGGTGCCCAGCGATCGGGTCGAGCACGTCTGCGTGTTCGGCCGCGACGGCGCAAAGCTCGGTTCGATCGAGCGGCTGATGCTCGACAAAGTGAGCGGCACGGTGGCCTACGCCATCATCAAGACCGGCGGCGTGCTGAGCACCCACCACCATTACCCGGTGAAGTGGACCGCGTTGAAATTCGATCCCGTGCGCCAGGCCTTCGAGGTCGAGGTGACGCTGGACGATCTGCGCGCCGGGCCGTCCGAGTTCGACGGCGACGAATTCGACTGGGGCGACCGCTCGCAATCGTATACGCACCCGAATTATTGGGCGGTGTAGTGCGCAGTTGAGGCCTGCCGTAGCCCGCATGAGCGGAGCGACATGCGGGAGCGGTCAAATTGTTCGGCTGATAGACCCCGCATATCGCTCCGCTCATGCGGGCTACTAAGTCAGGCACATGCCCCAATTCAAGCCCGCCGGCTGGCCTTCCGTCATACCGAGAATTGTCACGCGCGACCTCAGCAGCTTGACCGGATTCCTGAGAGACGTATTCGGTGCGGAAGGCGACGTCAGGTCCGGCGCGCCAACGGAAATTCGCATCGGAGATTCGATCATCCTGATCAGCGATGGCGGAGGCGTCCGCGAGGCCATGCCGGCCTTTCTCTATGTGTATGTTGAGAACGCGGACGAGACCTATCGGCGGGCGATCGCGGCAGGCGCTGAAGTGATCGAATGCCCTGCGGACGCGCCTTATTGTGACAAGCGGGCGATGGTTCGGGATGGCTGGGGAAACGTCTGGCAGATAGCGACTTACCGCGGGAGGTGAGAAGAGCTAGTTGTAGGCCGCATGAGCGAAGGACATGCGGGAGCCGGCAGCGCATGCGGCCGACAAAGTCCCGCACGTCGCTTCGCTCATCCGGGCTACTCGCCGCCCAATGTATCGAGGGGGTAATACCACCTCGGTTGCAAATGACGCGCCATACAGCCTAATCGCTTGCGCTACTGGGTCTCGAGGCAATATCCGTTACTACAGTACAAAAACTATGCGTGCGAAAAAATGACGCATTATCAGCCATATATCCACAGTGTCGCCAACGCGCATCCTACTTAATTGACGGTATTCGTGCGTTTATGATATGTTCCGATCGTTTTCTTGGGAGGTTTTTGGAATGGCCGACGCGGTTGATTATGAAGTCCAGTTGACGGCAATGCGAACCGTAATGGAAGCGCTTGGCCCTTTGGACAAGGCGGCAAGAGAATCCGTTCTTTCTTGGGTTGCTGTTCAATTTGGCATCAAGCAGATCGGGTCACAAACGGCTCCGGCAGAACTCAAGGTCGCCGAGCCTCGCCGTGGCAGCAATGGCACCCGTGAGGGCACCGTTAGCGTGGTTGCGCAAAAGATGGGCGCTCAATCGGCTCGGGAGCTTCTTCTTGCGGCGGCTTTTCACCTCAGCAGCCATCAAGGCAAAGACAGCTTTACAAGGGACGAGCTGATTGCTTGCGCTAAAGATGCTCGAAATTGGAAGTCCAATTACTCGAGCCAAAATTCGGTGAATATCAAGCGAATGTCCGATGCAGGTGTGCTGTTTGAAAAGGCTAAGAATGTCTTCAGCCTTTCGGACGACGCTCTCGCTGATGTTGAAGTGAAGCTTGCGCAATGAAAGAGGACAACATCCAGAATTCAACAGTGATGGTTGAAGTCGAAAGAACGATGTCCGCCATTGAGAATGTGGTGCGTATTCTCGGCCCATTGCCATCCGACGAAAGGCAGCGAGTTATCCAAGGCGCGCTGGTTATCCTGCGGGAAACGATTGTGCGGGGAGGCGGAAGCCTTCAGCAAAGCGAAGCTGAGGGTACTGGAGGCCAATCCAGTGCTATTTCATCGCGCGCAAATGTCTGGATGAGACAGAATGGTCTGACCGAAGATCAACTTTTGCATGTGTTTGACATAACGAATGGTGTCGTGTCGGTGATCGCTTCCGAAATTTACGGCAAGAACAACTCCGAGAAGACGATAAAGACTTATATTTTGGCAGGCGTTGCTAGCTTTCTGTCCTCGGGCGAACCGGTCTTCGATGACAGAACCGCGCGTGATCTATGCGAGAGCCTAGGCTATTACGACAGCACTAATCATTCGAAATATATGAAGGACAAGAGTAATTATTTCGTGGGAGACAAGGAGAGGGGTTGGAAGCTCACGGCGCCTGGCTTGAAGCATGCAGCATCCATCGTGAAGGAGCTGGTTGGAGAGCGGTAATGTTGACTGACGAAGCGTTGCTACTGGCAGTGCACGAGCTAGCTCGCATAGGACAACGAGCGCCGGTCCTACTGATACTATCTCAGATTGATCAACCCGCGCCTACCGTGAAAGTTCGAGAAAAGGGCGTGCAGATCGGCTTCCGTAAGATTAGTAAGTGGAATGTGACCGATATTCTGAAAGCGGCAGCAAGAGATGGGCAAGTTGCTCAGCTTGCCAGCGGCTGGAAGCTACTCGGCCCCGGCTATAGGATTTTTGAAGCTCAGTACAGGCCGGAGGCCGCGATAATCCAAGAAACGCGACATTCTCTAAGGGCGCACTTGGTCAAGATTTCCGATGATCAGCGCAAAGCTTTTGTGGAAGAGGCGATTAGATCATTCGATGTGAAGGCGTATCGGTCGGCCATTGTTCTTTCATGGGTCGGCGCAGCGCACATCATTCAAGATCACATTGTTTCAAATCATCGAACCGCATTCAACTCAGCTGGTTTGGCGAGAGTCGCAAAAGCAGTCTCAAACGGGAACAAATACAACTTTACGCCCGTGAAAAGTGTCAGGGACTTCGGTGTAATCGGCGAAGCGGACATGCTTCAACTTTGCCAGGACGCGGGAGTACTCCACAAAGCTGAAAAGCAAGTCCTCCAGGAGAGGCTAGATCTTCGAAATCAGTGCGGTCATCCGAACCCGATTGTCATCGCGGAGCACACGGTGGCGCACCACATCGAATTGCTCATGTTGAATGTCTATTCGAAATACTGACGACTACTCCGCCGCCTCGCTCGCTGAGCTCTTCCTCGGCTTGCTGTTCGCCTTCTTCAGCACCGGCGCCAGGAATTTGCCGGTGTAGCTGCGCGGTGCCTTGACGATGTCCTCGGGCGGGCCCCAGGCGACGATCTCGCCGCCGCCGTCGCCGCCTTCGGGGCCGAGATCGATCACCCAGTCGGCGGTCTTGATGACCTCGAGATTGTGCTCGATCACGACGACCGTGTTGCCCTGGGCGACCAGCTCGTGCAGCACCTCGAGCAGTTTTGCGACGTCATGAAAGTGCAGGCCGGTGGTCGGCTCGTCCAGGATGTAGAGCGTGCGGCCGGTGGCGCGCTTTGACAGCTCCTTCGCCAGCTTGACGCGCTGGGCTTCGCCGCCCGACAGCGTCGTCGCCTGCTGGCCGACATGGATATAGTCGAGGCCGACGCGGTGCAGGGTCTGGAAGGTTTCGCGCACGCGCGGCACCGCCTTGAAGAACTCGGCGGCTTCCTCGACGGTCATGTCGAGCACGTCGGCAATGCTCTTGCCCTTGAACAGCACCTCCAGCGTCTCGCGGTTGTAGCGCTTGCCCTTGCAGGTGTCGCAGGTGACGTAGACGTCGGGCAGGAAGTGCATCTCGATCTTGATGACGCCGTCGCCCTGGCAGGCCTCGCAGCGGCCGCCCTTGACGTTGAAGGAGAAGCGCCCGGGCTCGTAGCCGCGCGCCTTCGCTTCGGGCAGGCCGGCGAACCACTCGCGGATCGGCGTGAAGGCGCCGGTATAGGTCGCGGGGTTGGAGCGCGGCGTGCGGCCGATCGGCGACTGGTCGATGTCGATGATCTTGTCGATGTGCTCGAGGCCCTCGATGCGGTCGTGCGGCGCCGCGCCTTCGCTGGCGTTGTTGAGCTTGCGGGCGATGGCGCGGTACAGCGTGTCGATCAGCAGCGTCGACTTGCCGCCGCCGGACACGCCGGTCACGCAGGTGAACAGGCCGAGCGGGATCTCGGCGGAGACGTTCTTGAGGTTATTGCCGCGGGCGTTGACGACCTTGATGGTGCGCCGGTGGTTCGGCGGCCGCCGGTCGGGCACGGGGACCGAAAGCTCGCCGGTCAGATATTTGCCGGTCAGCGACTTCGGGTTGCGCATGATCTGGTCGGGCGTGCCCTCGGCGACGATGTGGCCGCCATGCATGCCGGCGCCGGGCCCGATATCGAGCACGTAATCGGCCAGCCGGATGGCGTCCTCGTCATGCTCGACCACGACCACGGTGTTGCCGAGGTCGCGCAGCCGCTTCAGGGTGTCGAGCAGCCGGGCATTGTCGCGCTGGTGCAGGCCGATCGACGGCTCGTCCAGCACGTAGAGCACGCCGGTGAGGCCGGAGCCGATCTGCGAGGCGAGGCGGATGCGCTGGCTCTCGCCGCCGGACAGCGTGCCGGAGGAGCGCGACAGCGTCAGGTAGTTCAGGCCGACGTCGAGCAGGAAGGTCAGGCGCTCGCGGATCTCTTTCAGGATCCGCGTCGCGATCTCGTTCTGCTGTGCGTTCAGCGCCTCCGGCACCGTCTCGAACCATTCGCCGGCGCGCTTGACCGAGAGCTCGGAGATCTCGCCGATGTGCTTGCCGCCGATCTTGACGCACAGCGCCTCGGGCTTCAGCCGGTGGCCGTTGCAGCCGGCGCAGGGCACGTCGGAGAAATACTTGCCGAGCTCCTCGCGCGCCCACTCGCTCTCGGTCTCGCGGTAGCGGCGGTTGATGTTGGTGATGACGCCCTCGAACGGCTTCTTGGTGTCGTAGGAGCGGACGCCGTCCTCATAGGAGAACTTGATCTCGTCGTCGCCGGAGCCGTGCAGCAGCGCGTTCTGGACCTTCTTGGTGAGGTCCTTCCACTTGGTGTCGAGCGTGAACTTGTAGTGCTTGCCGAGCGCGGTCAGGGTCTGGATGTAATAGGGCGAGGACGATTTCGCCCAGGGCGCGATCGCGCCCTTGCGCAAGGTCAGCTCCTTGTCGGGGATGACCAGATCCTCGTCGATATGCTGCTCGACGCCGAGGCCGCCGCAGGCCGGGCAGGCGCCATAGGGGTTGTTGAACGAGAACAGGCGCGGCTCGATCTCGGGGATCGTGAAGCCGGAGACCGGACAGGCGAATTTCTCCGAGAACAGGATGCGCTCGGGCCCGCTCTTGTCGTGAATCTTCGCGGTCTTCTTCTTGTCCTCTTTCTTGTCGTCCTGGGCGGCCGCCGCCGGCGCGTCGGCGTATTCGATCACGGCGAGGCCCTCGGCGAGCTTCAGCGCGGTCTCAAAGCTTTCCGCGAGGCGCTGGGCGAGGTCGGGACGCACCACAATGCGGTCGACCACGACGTCGATGTCGTGCGGGAATTTCTTGTCGAGCGCGGGCGCCTCGGACAGTTCGTAGAAGGTGCCGTCGATCTTGACGCGCTGAAAGCCCTTCTTGAGATACTCGGCGAGCTCCTTCTTGTACTCGCCCTTGCGGCCGCGCACGACCGGCGCCAGCAGGTAGAGGCGGGTGCCTTCCGGCAGCGCCAGCACGCGGTCGACCATCTGCGAGACGATCTGGCTCTCGATCGGCAGGCCGGTGGCCGGCGAATAGGGCACGCCGACGCGGGCCCACAGCAGGCGCATGTAGTCGTAGATCTCGGTGACGGTGCCGACGGTGGAGCGCGGGTTCTTCGACGTGGTCTTCTGCTCGATCGAGATCGCCGGCGACAGGCCGTCGATCTGGTCGACGTCCGGCTTCTGCATCATCTCGAGGAACTGGCGCGCATAGGCCGACAGCGATTCGACGTAGCGGCGCTGGCCCTCGGCATAGATGGTGTCGAACGCGAGCGACGACTTGCCGGAGCCGGACAGGCCGGTGAACACCACGAGCTTGTCGCGGGGAATCTCGACGTCGATGTTCTTCAGATTGTGTTCGCGCGCGCCACGGATCGTGATGGCGCGCGATGAGGAGCCGGCGTTCTGTTGGCGCTTCGCCTTGAGCACTTCATCCATAGCGACAGTTCCGGGCGCATGCTTGGGCGCCTTTTGGGCGCGCATCGCCGGTGATGCCGGGACCTTGCGCCGATGGGGTGTGAAGACTGGAACGTAGGAAGAACGGTCGACAATTTCCAGTGCTGAGTCGCGTCCATCAACGGATAGTTTGCCTGATGGCAGCAGCCGTCAGCAGCGCCGGTTCCGCGAGAGCCTTTTCCCGTTCCGACGGAATCGGAACGGGGGCTCCAGATTCCTGCTTTGACGCGCTTTCTTTACGCGAACCGGAATCCACTTCGCTCGAAACGCTCTTACGCAAAAAGGCCGGCGCGAGGCCGGCCTTTCGGTGCAATCTGATCGCAGATCGATCTCTTAGTACTTGGCGACGATCGGGCCGCCGAAGTGATAATTCACGCCGAACTGGGCGCTGTGCAGCTCGAGCGTGCCGGACGGCACGCCGAAATAGTTCTCGCTGTCGAGGCTGCGATACAGGTATTCGCCCTTGATCGACCACTGCGGGGCGATGAACGCCTCGACGCCGGCGCCGACGGTCCAGCCCGAGTGGAAGTTGCTCTGCGAGGCAGTCACGCCGAGCGCGGTGACGCTGACCTCGTTGTTGGCCCAGGCGTAGCCGCCGGTGCCGTAGAACAGCACCTTGTCGACGGCGAAGCCGAAGCGGCCGCGCACGGTGCCGAGCGAATCGATCTTGCTCCGGGCGGTGACGCCCAGCGTCGAGACCGATGCGTCGATGTCAGCGCCTGCAGCGTCGACCTCGAGGCCGTACACGATGTTGCCGGCCTGCCAGTTGTAGCCGATAGTGCCGCCGCCGAAGCCGCCTTCCATGCTCGGGGTGCCGGAGTTCTCGCTGGCGTAGCCGCCGAAGCCACCGACGTAGAAGCCGGTCCAGTTGTAGATCGCGGCCGGCGGCGGAGCCTTCACGTAGGGGGCGCGAGCCGCCATGTCGGCGGCCATCGCAGGTGCAAAAGCGCTCAGTGCAAACAAGCCGGCCGATGCCAGCAAAACATTCCTGATTTTCAAAGTCCGAGTCCCGTTTTTCTTGCCCATTTTCTTGTTGTCCCTTCAAACTTTTGAAGAGAGCGTCACAGCAGTGTCGCGTGACGTGCCGGTGCTTCTACAGAGAAATGCCGGAAGTTGTGTATCCGCGAAACCACAATGCACCGAAAACGGCCGCGGTGAGGTGCACGCGCACACGCAACGAAAAAGCCGGCGCATAAACAAAAAAGCCGGCGCGAGGCCGGCCTTTCGTCTGGATCAATCGGCTTCGCGCGATCAGTAGCGCGCAACGACCGGGCCACCCCACTTGTAGTTCACGCGGACGGTGACGAGGTCGACGTCCTGGCGATCACGGATGGTGCTGTTCAGCGTGCCGTTGGGGGCGATCAGGTTGTAGGTCTTGTCCTGCATGAACAGGTGATCGTATTCGATGCCAGCGGTCCAGTTCGGCGCGAAGCCGACTTCGATGCCGGCGCCGACGGTGCCGCCCCAGCGGGTATCGCTTGCGCTGCCGACCAGCACGCCGGTCGGGGTGAAGTAGGTGTTGAAGCGGTTGTCGGTCAACGCCGCGCCGCCCTTGGCGTAGAGCAGCACGTTGTTGACGGCGTAACCGATCTGGCCGGTGAACAGGCCGAACGCGTCGATCTTGGACTGGTTGGTGAACAGGCCCGGGAAGATCGCGCTGCCGTTGCTTCCCTTCAGGTCAGCCCAGTCGCCCTGCGCTTCAAGGCCGAACACCCAGGCGCCGGCCTGCCAGCGATAGCCGATCTGGCCACCGGCGACGCCGCCCGTTGCGTCATGGCAACCGTCCGAGGCGAGGAAGATGCCGGCCGGGAGCTGGTCCCAGCAATTGTGGCTCGAGCCCCAGCCGCCGTTGGCGCCGATGTAGAAACCGGTCCAGTCATAGATCGGGGTAACCACGGGCGGCGGCGCCTTGGTGTAGGGGCGCGCAGCGAGATCGGCGGCCGCGGCAGGCGCAGCAAACGCAATCAGAGCAACCGTACCGAGCAAAAACTTCTTCATTATCAGTCCCCCAATTCCCCGATCGGCTTCCAAACGGTCCCGAAGCACGATCCCAGACGCGAGCGCCCGCGCCATGGTTGGAGCTATACGCTGATTCAACCGGAAACGCAGTCTCCCAAATGCAACACTCCCGGGAGAAGTGGTGATGATGCAAGGCACTGATTTGTTTGTTGTTTTCCAAATCTCGCTGCCGGGCGTCGGCCGGTGCCGAGAGCGACTGCCGCTCGGTCGGCACTGGACGGCTTCTACGGCTGGTTGTGCGAACAAAACTGGAACAATTCCGGACGCGATGCTATATCTCGAATATCGTGGATAACCGGCGCGAGGGCAAAGGCGGCGAGCCGGCACCGGCGTATAGGGTCATCCACGACGCCTGCGACGTAAGTGGCGAAGGTTGAGAGTGGCGGCCGATGTCCGGACGCCCGGTTTTTGAGTGGAGATGATGCGATGGCAGGAAGCGTGAACAAGGTGATCCTGGTGGGAAATCTCGGCAAGGATCCGGAAATCCGGCGGACGCAGGACGGCCGTCCGATCGCAAACCTTTCCATCGCCACCTCGGAAACCTGGCGCGACAAGGGCACCGGCGAGCGCAAGGAAAAGACCGAGTGGCACCGCGTCGTGATCTTCAACGAGGGTCTCTGCAAGGTCGCCGAGCAGTATCTGAAGAAGGGCGCCAAGGTGTACATCGAGGGTCAGCTGCAGACCCGCAAATGGACCGACCAGAGCGGCGTCGAGAAGTACTCGACCGAAGTCGTGCTGCAGGGTTTCAACTCCAACCTCACCATGCTCGACGGGCGCGGCGGCGGAGGCAGCAGCTTCTCCGATGATGGCGGCAGCGATTTCGGCTCGGCCGGACCGGTCAGCTCGGCGCCGCGCCGCGCCGTCGCTGCGGGCGGCGGCAGCCGCAACAGCGACATGGACGACGACATCCCGTTCTGAGCAGCGATCGCGCTTCCACCGATGCCGTCAGGCGCCGTTCCGTGAAGATCATTTCCCGGAATGGTCGTTGCGATCCGGAGCGGCAATCTCTTCGTGTGGACTATGAGGATAACCCCGTAACCGTCTGCAAAAATGGTGGCGATCCGACGTGCGGGGATGCGGGTTCCCTGAACTTTGACACAGGCCGATGTAAATGGTATTTACATTTGCCTGCGGCATTTGATGTCTGGCCGCGAGCTTTACTCGAGGGCCGCCATCATGAGCCTCGCGCCATTGCTCGACGCAGCGCCTGCGATCCCGCTTCACGCCTTTGCCGCGATGGCCGCCTTCGTGCTCGGCTCCATCCAGCTCGCCGCCCCCAAGGGCACGCTGCCGCACCGGACCCTGGGCTGGCTCTGGGTGGTCCTGATATTGGTGGTCGCCGGAAGCTCGTTCTGGATCCATCAGATCCAGCTGGTCGGTCCCTGGAGCCCGATCCACCTGCTGTCGATCTTCTCGCTCGCCATGCTGGTGCTCGGCGTGACGGCGGCGCGGAGCCACGATGTCCGCCGCCACAGGTTCACGATGATCGGCATTTTCTTCGGCGCGCTGGTCATTGCCGGGCTGTTCACCTTCATGCCGGGGCGGATTATGCACGCGGTGATTTTCGGCCACTGAATGGGGGATCGACGGCGTTCTGAAGAGCCGGTTCCGTCGGGCCTTCGCCACCTAGCGATCGCAGTGGGAGCGGGCCCGTCGCAGGCCTGCAATGCGGCCGGTAAGTGCATGAAAAAACGAAGGGAAAAACGGCTTGCGGGAGCCGCGCAAGGGTGGTTATCAGGGCCCCGATGGGCTATATGATTCCCCAGTAGAACTGACCGGATTTCCCCTTTGTCCGATAACGACGACCACAAGCCCGGCGAGCCGCCGGGACCCTCAGATATTCGTCCCGTTTCCATTCTCGACGAGATGAAGAAGTCCTACCTCGATTACGCGATGAGCGTGATCGTGTCGCGTGCGCTGCCCGATGCGCGCGACGGGCTCAAGCCGGTGCACCGGCGCATCCTCTATTCGATGCATGAGCAGGGACATACGCCGGACAAGAAATACGTGAAATCCGCCCGCGTCGTCGGCGACGTGATCGGTAAATATCACCCGCATGGCGACCAGTCGATTTACGACGCGATGGTCCGCATGGCGCAGGATTTCTCGCTGCGCGTGCCGCTGATCGACGGCCAGGGCAATTTCGGTTCGGTCGACGGCGATCCGCCGGCGGCCTATCGATATACCGAAGCGCGGCTGACCAAGGCGGCGCTGGCCGTGCTGGCCGACATCGACATGGAGACCGTCGATTTCCAGCCGAACTACGACAACTCCGAGAAAGAGCCGTCGGTTCTGCCGGCCCGGTTCCCGAACCTTCTGGTTAATGGCGCCGGCGGCATCGCCGTCGGCATGGCGACCAACATCCCGCCGCACAATCTCGGCGAGGTGGTCGACGCCTGCGTGGCGCTGATCGACAATCCGGCGCTCACGATCGACGAGCTGATCGACATCATTCCCGGACCGGACTTCCCGACCGGCGGCGTGATCCTGGGCCGCCAGGGCATTCGCAGCGCCTACCACCTCGGCCGCGGCTCGATCGTGATGCGCGGCAAGGTGACCATCGACACGATCAGGAAAGATCGTGAAGCGATCATCATCACCGAGATTCCCTATCAGGTGAACAAGGCGACGATGGTCGAGCGTATCGCCGATCTCGTCAAAGAGAAGAAGATCGAGGGCATCGGGGACCTGCGCGACGAGTCCGATCGCGACGGCTATCGCGTCGTCATCGAGCTGAAGCGCGAAGCGGTGCCCGACGTGGTGCTGAACCAGCTCTACCGGTTCACGCCGCTGCAGACCAATTTCCCGGCCAACATGCTGGCGCTGGATTCCGGCCGTCCGCAGACCATGAATCTGAAGGACCTGCTCACCATCTTCGTCGCGTTCCGCGAGCAGGTGGTGACCCGGCGGACCAAGTTCCTGCTCGGCAAGGCGCGCGATCGCGCCCACATCCTGGTCGGCCTCGCGATCGCGGTCGCCAACATCGATGAGATCATCCGCGTCATCCGGACCTCGCCGGATCCGAACACCGCGCGCGAGTCGCTGATGTCGCGTGACTGGCCGGCGCGCGACGTCGAGGCGATGATCACGCTGATCGACGATCCCCGGCATCGCATCAACGAGGATGGCACGCTGCGACTGTCGATGGAGCAGGCCAGGGCCATCCTCGACCTTCGCCTGCAGCGGTTGACCGCGCTGGGCCGCGACGAGATTTCCGAAGAGCTCGACAAGCTGGCGGCCGAGATCGCCGACTATCTCGACATCCTGCGCTCGCGTGCCCGCGTGCAGGGCATCGTCAAGACCGAGCTGGCCGAGGTGAAGCAGCAGTTCGCCACCCCGCGCAAGACCGTGATCATCGAGCAGGAAGGCGAGGTCGAGGACGAGGACCTGATCCAGCGCGAGGACATGGTCGTCACCGTGTCACATGCGGGCTACGTCAAGCGCGTGCCGCTGTCGACCTACCGGGCGCAGCGCCGCGGCGGCAAGGGCCGCGCCGGCATGCAGACCCGCGACGAAGATTTCGTCTCGCGCCTGTTCGTGGCGTCCACGCACACGCCGGTGCTGTTCTTCTCGTCGCGCGGCCAGGTCTACAAGGAGAAGGTCTGGCGGCTGCCGATGGCAGCGCCGAATGCGCGCGGCAAGGCGCTGATCAATATCCTGCCGCTGGAGCAGGGAGAGCGTATCACCACGATCATGCCGCTGCCGGAGGATGAATCCTCCTGGGCCAATCTCGACGTGATGTTTGCGACGACCGGCGGCACCGTTCGCCGCAACAAGCTGTCCGACTTCGTCGACGTGCGCCGTTCCGGCATCATCGCCATGAAGCTTGGGGAAGGCGAGGCGATCGTCGACGTCCAGATCTGCACCGAGCGTGACGATGTGCTGCTGACCGCCGCCGGCGGCCAGTGCATCCGTTTCCCCGTCACCGATGTGCGCGTCTTCACCGGCCGCACCTCGATGGGCGTGCGCGGCATTGCGCTGGCCGAGGCCGACAAGCTGATCTCGCTGGCGATCCTGCGCCATGTCGAGACCACCTCGGACGAGCGCTCGGCGTACCTGAAGATGCGCCGCGCCGTAGCCGGCGAGGCCGCGGCCGAGGAGCCGGTCGAGGCCGAGGGCGAGGAGACCGCGAATGCGATCCAGCTGTCGC
Source organism: Bradyrhizobium ferriligni (assembly GCF_056837965.1). NCBI lineage: Bacteria > Pseudomonadati > Pseudomonadota > Alphaproteobacteria > Hyphomicrobiales > Nitrobacteraceae > Bradyrhizobium > Bradyrhizobium ferriligni. The sequence continues at coordinate 33,136 of NZ_JBXEJO010000027.1, read as the reverse complement.
AGGAGCGCTATGCCGAACTGTCGGCGGCCGAACAGGTGGTGCTGACGGTCTCCGTCAACGGCTATGGCAAGCGGACCTCGTCCTACGAGTACCGCACCACCGGCCGCGGCGGAAAAGGCATCGTCGCGATGAGCGTCAACAACCGCAACGGCAACCTGGTGGCGTCGTTCCCGGTCGAGGACGCCGACCAGATCATGCTGGTCACCGACAAGGGCCAGCTGATTCGCTGCCCGGTCGCCGACATCCGCGTCGCCGGCCGCTCGACCCAGGGCGTGATCGTGTTCGACACCGCCGAGGACGAGCACGTGGTCTCGGTCGAGCACATTCCGGAAGAGGAAAACGGCGAGAACGGCAACGGCGGCTAGCGCCGTCGTTTCGATTTGATTTCCTGTAGCCCCGGATGAAGCGAAGCGAAATCCGGGGCTGTTGACGCGGCGTCGGTCGTCCCGGATTGCGCTTCGCTCCATCCGGGCTACGCCAGGGTATTCGCGGCGCGTTCCAACTCCGTGGTGATCTTCGGAAGCGCATCCGCGTTGCCGATCTGCGCGAACCAGCACCAGAGCTCGAGCGTGCAGGCCAGCCGGTAGAGCGCGATCGTGGCCTCCCAGTCCGGCCGCTCGCTTGTGCCGTGGCCCGCGAGCAATCCGTCGCGCTTCGGCGCATCCTTCGGCGTGAAGTAATAGAGCGCCTTGGCGACGTCCATCAGCGGATCGCCGGCGGTGGCATTCTCGAAATCGACGATGCCGGTGAGACGCGGCTGCCCCGCCGGTGTCACCAGCACGTTGCCGGCGTGGAAGTCATAATGGCAGAGGCGGGGCGTGTCGGCTGCGTCGAGCAGGACGCTGCGCGCCAGGACGCCGGCCCGCAGCCGCGCGGCCAGCGCTTCGTCCCCGCCGCGCGTGCAAAACTCGGTCAGCTTCCGCTCGAACTGCGCGGACATGTAGGCGCGGTTGGTCGGGTACGACGTCCAGACGCCGTGCGGGCCGATATAGCCGAAGCTGTCGAGCGTGGTGGCATTGATATGGCGGAGCGCCGCGCCCATGGCGGCGTAGATCGAAAACAGCTCCTGATCCGTCAGCGCCGCCTCGCGGTTGCCGAGCACGACGCCGTCGAGCTTGCTCATCAGCACAAAATTGAAGTCGATCAGCGCGCGGCTGTCGTCGGCCATGAGGATGCGCGGAATGGCAATGCCGGCATCGCGCAGAAGTCCAAGGACATGGACCTCCTTCGCCATCTTCCATTGCAGCTGGGTGGGGTAGACCTTGAGGATGCAGCTTGGCGCGTCCGCCCGCGTGATCTCCAGGATCGTGCTGATCTCGCCGCCGCGCAGTTCGGTGATGCCTGCCACGCGCGATCCCGGCGCAACCCGATCGACGATCGCCTGCGCCTGGTCGATCGAAATCGCCAGGCGCGGCTTCAGCTGAAGAGGCGGATCGTCGGACATTTGCAAATGCCATATGCCGGATGGAGCGAAGCGAAATCCGGGGAGCTGGCGGTGCGGTTTCGATTGTCCCGGATTGCGCTTCGCTCCATCCGGGCTACGCAGCTACGCAGGCGGCGGGATCAAATCTCGATCTCCGTCCCGAACTCCACGACCTGTCCGGTCGGCACGCCGAAGAACGCTGCCGACCTTTCGGCGTTGCGCTGCAGGAAGGCGAACAGCGATTCCCGCCACACCCACATGCCCGGAATGTCTTCCCGCGGAATGATGGTCTCGCGACCGATGTAGTAGGTCACATCGGTCAGACGGAGACCGGGCAGTTTGCCCTGACGGCAGGCGAGCTTCAGCCCTTCGTAAACGGTCGGATATTGCATGAAGCCGTAACGCAGGATGACCCGGATGATGCCCGGGGTGACGTCGTGAACCACAACGCGATCCTCGTCCGAGATGCGCGGGGATTCCTCGATCTGTACGGTGACCAGCAGCACGCGCTGGTGCAGCACGTGATTGTGCTTGACGAACTGGGTCAAGGCGAGCGGCACGCCGTTAGGGGCGGAGGCGAGGAATATGGCGGTGCCCGGCAGCCGGCTGTGGCACTTGTTGACCGCGGTCTCGATCAGATCTTCTTCCGGCTGACGCAGCTTGCTGCGCGCCGTCTCGACCAGTTTCACGCCGCCGCGCCAAGTCAGCATCAGGAAGGCCACCGCAGCGGCGAGCAGCAGCGGGAACCAGCCGCCTTCGAACAGCTTGGTCGAGTTCGCCGCAAAGAAGATCGCGTCGATCACGAAAAAGAAGCCGTTCACCGCGATCACGATGATCGGCGAATAGCCCCACTGGATCGCGACCAGCGCTGCAAGCAGCGTGGTGATCGCCATCAACAGCGACACTGCGATGCCGTAGGCGCCGGCGAGTGCGTCGGAGGTGCCGAAGGCCAGCACCGCGCCGAGTGTCCCGGCGGCGAGCAGCCAGTTCACCAGCGGCACGTAGATCTGCCCGATCGCATCGCTCGTGGTGTGCTCGATGTGCATGCGCGGCAGGAAGCCGAGCTGGATCGATTGCTGGGTCAGCGAGAACACACCCGAGATGATGGCCTGCGAGGCGATCACCGTGGCAATGGTCGCGAGCAGCACGAGCGGGTAATGCGACCAGTCCGGCGAGAGCTGGAAGAACGGGTTTTCGATCGCGGTCGGGTCGGTGATCAACAGCGCGGCCTGGCCGAAATAGTTCAGCACCAAGGCGGGCAGGCAGATGGCGAACCAGGCGAGCCGGATCGGAAAGCGGCCGAAATGTCCCATGTCGGCATACATCGCCTCACCGCCGGTCACCGCGAGGAAGGCGGCGCCGAGGATGGCGAAGCTGACGTGAAAATCCTGATGGATCAGGAAATCGAATGCATAGAGCGGGCTCAGCGCAACCAGCACGCCGGGCGCCTTGACGATGCCGTGAATGCCGAGCGCTGCCAGCACGGCGAACCAGAACAGCATCACCGGGCCGAAGATCCTCCCGATGAAGCCGGTGCCCTGCTTCTGCATCATGAACAGGCCGATCAGGATGACGACGGTGATCGGCACCACCGCAGGCGTCAGCGAGGGCGCGTCGACCTTGAGGCCCTCGATCGCCGACAGCACCGAGATGGCCGGCGTGATCGCGCCGTCGCCATAGAGCAGGGCGGCGCCGATCAGGCCGACCACCAGAAGGTGGGCGCGCCAGGTGCCGGGCGCCGCGTTGCGCGCCGAGAGCAGCGCCAAGAGCGCGACGATGCCGCCTTCGCCGCGGTTGTCAGCGCGCAGGATCAGCATCGCGTATTTGATCGAGATGATGAGGATCAGCGCCCACAGGATCAGCGAGACCACGCCGAGCACCGCGCTCTCGGTGAGCGGACCGCCATGGGTGGCGGCCTTGGCGGCTTCCTTCAGTGCGTAGAGGGGGCTGGTGCCGATGTCGCCATAGACGACGCCGAGGGCACCGAGCGTGACGGCAACCGGGATCGGACTGGACGGGGGGTGGCCAGAAGAAACGATGGCGGGCGTACTCGTCACGGCAATCCCCCGATGTCTTGCGCGCGCCGGGTTATCCGGCCGGGCGCCTTAGACGATAGTCTGCGACGGGACGTCGCAAATTACCATTGGGTTTTGTGTGACGGCCTGGCCTTACGCCAGGCTGACGATCGACTTCGTTTGAATGCGCTACGGGGTACGGTCGGCGGTAACCAGGCGGGCTTCGCGAACCACCGTCTTGTTGCCGGCGGTGCGCAGGCACGAGGCCTCGAAATTCGGCCAGGCCTGCTGCGAGCAGTCCTTGCCGACCGGGTGGACGTCGAGACGGTCGCTCTTGGCCAGCGGCTGCGGCGTGGAGGCTTCGACCTGCGGCGCAAAGCCCGGCAGTACGGTGAGCGCGGCGGCAATGAACGCGGCGACAGCGATGGCGGAAAGTGCCTTGATCATGACGGTCCCCAGTTGATCGGGCCGCCCGGGCCCGTCGTTTCGTTGTCCAACCTCTACCGGCCGCAAGTTTCCTGGTGTCTTCGCCACCGCGGGAAATGGTTTCGTCGCGGGCCGGTTTTGTTTCGTCCGCCAACGGCCGACGAAACATTCACCCACGTAGACGCTGGCATCCCAGGACTCGTTCACTGGACGATTGGAAATTTGTTTCGAGCAGGCGATGGAACCCGGGCGGCTTGCCGGGGAGAGCCGGGCGGGTTAGGAGGGACTATGTCCCGTATCGCGATCTATCCCGGCTCCTTCGATCCCGTCACCAACGGCCATCTGGACGTGGTGAAACAGGCCGTCTTCCTCTGTGACCGCCTGATCGTCGCCATTGGCGTCCATCCCGGCAAGAAGCCGCTGTTTTCCACCGAGGAACGGCTGGCCATGGTCCATGAGGTGTTCGGCCCCATCGCCCAGCAAGCGGGCTGCGCCTTCGAGAGCGCGACCTATGACAATCTCACGGTCGCGGCGGCGCGCGCGGCCAAGGCCACGCTGATGATTCGCGGTCTGCGCGACGGCACCGATCTCGACTACGAGATGCAGCTCGCCGGCATGAACGAGGCGATGGCGCCCGAGGTGCACACCGTGTTCGTTCCGGCGTCGGTTATGGTCCGCCCGATCACCGCCACACTGGTGCGCCAAATCGCCCAGATGGGCGGCGACTTCTCTTCATTCGTGCCGTCATCGGTCGCCGCTAGCCTGAAGGCCAAGTTCGCCGGCTGATCCCGGCGGCCTGCCACACCCCGAACGTTAAAGCTCCGGAGTTGCCATGATCCGCATTCTCGCATTCGTTGCCGCGCTGCTCTGCGTCGTGCCCGCGGTCGCGCAGCCGCTGCCGGCCAATCTCGACAAGGCCGATGCGATCGTGATCGACACCACCAAGGGCCGCATCGTCATCAAGCTGCGCACCGACATCGCGCCCAAGCATGCCGAGCGCATCAAGCAGCTGGCGCGCGAGGGATTCTACAACAACGTGCCGTTCCATCGCGTGATGGACGGCTTCATGGCGCAGACCGGCGACGGCCAGAACTTCAACGGCACCGGCGGCTCGAAATATCCGAACCTGAAGCAGGAATTCTCCCAGGTCCCGTTCAAGCGCGGCATCGTCGGCATGGCCCGGCGCGGCGACAGCGTCGACAGCGCCAATTCGCAGTTCTTCATCATGTTCGCCGACGGATCGAGCCTGAATGGCCAGTACACCGTGATCGGCGAGGTGGTGCAGGGCATGGACGTGGTCGACAAGCTGAAGAAGGCGTCTGCGGGCTCTCCTGGCGGAGCCGTCACCGATCCCGACAAGATGGTGAAGGTGCAGGTCGCGTCCGACATCAAGTGATCCGCGATGGCGGCGCGCAGCAAACCACGTGCCTGGTTCGCCGCGCCGCTGCTGGTGTGGCTCGCGCTGACCGGATCAGCGGCGGCCGAGCCGGAGCAACTCAATACGATCAAGGACGTTGTTCTTGCCATCCACCGCTGCTGGCGGCCGCCGCCGGCGGACAAGGCCGGCCCGATCGACATAACCGTCATTGTCAGCTTCAACCGCGAGGGCGCGATCCTCGGACATCCCAGGATCAGCTACGAATCGCAGGAGGCGACCGACAACGACCGGATTGCATACCGGATCGCGGTGATGGAGACGTTGCAACGCTGCACGCCGTTGCCATTTACCGAGAGCCTGGGCGGCGCGGTGGCCGGCCGCCCATTCGCAATCCCGTTCAGGAATAAGAAGTATCCACCCCGAAGCCAGGAGAAGCGAGCATGGCTGCTACCGAAAATACTCTGATCCTCGAAACCACCCAGGGCCCGGTCACGATCGAGATGCGCCCGGATCTCGCGCCCGGCCACGTCGCGCGGATCAAGGAGCTGGTGCGCGAGGGCTTTTACGACGGCATCGTGTTCCACCGCGTGATCGACGGCTTCATGGCGCAGACCGGCTGTCCGCAGGGCACCGGCATGGGCGGCTCCGGCAAGAAGCTCAAGGCCGAATTCAACAAGGAGCCGCATGTCCGCGGCACCGCCTCGATGGCCCGCGCCGCCAATCCGGATTCCGGCGACAGCCAGTTCTTCATCTGCTTCGACGACGCCTCCTTCCTCAATGGTCAATACACCGTCTGGGGCAAGGTCACCGAGGGCATGGAGAACGTCGACAAGATCAAGCGCGGCGAGCCGGTGAAGGATCCGGACAAGATCGTCAAGGCGCGCATGGCCGTCGACGCGGCGTAAGTCAAACACTCCGTCATTCCGGGGCGATGCGCAGCATCGAACCCCAATGCGCAATTGCGCATTGTGGAATATCGAGATTCCGGGTTCACGCTTCGCGTGCCTCGGAATGACGGCGCTGAAGTATTAGTCACCGCCATGCGCACCGATCTCTTCGACTTCGAACTCCCCCCGGAAAGCATCGCGCTTCGCCCCGCGAGCCCGCGCGGTGCCGCGCGGATGCTGGTGGTGCATCCGGACGGCGTGCTGCGCGACGCCGCGATCGGCGACCTGCCGCAGTGGCTGGAGCCGGGTGATCAGATCGTCGTCAACGACACCAAGGTGATCGCGGCGCAACTCAAGGGCCGCCGGATCGGGCGCGACACCGAACCGAAGATCGAGGCGACCTTGATCAAGCGGCTCGACGGCTCGCGCTGGCGGGCGCTGGTGAAGCCGGCGAAGAAGCTCAGCCCCGGCGACACCATCCGCTTCGGCAATGAGGGCAGGGTCTGCCTGCTCGGCAATCTCGATGCAGAGGTCGAGGCCAAGGGGCAGGAGGGCGAGGTGACGCTGTCATTCTCGTTCCATGGTCCGGTGCTCGACCAGGCGATCGCCGATGTCGGTGCCACGCCGCTACCGCCCTACATCGCTTCCAAGCGCACGCCTGACGACCAGGACGTCAGCGACTACCAGACCATGTTCGCCGCCAATGAGGGCGCGGTCGCAGCGCCCACGGCGGGGCTGCATTTCACGCCCGCGCTGGAGGCCGCGCTGAAGAGCCGCGGCGTCGAGCTGCACCGCCTGACGCTGCATGTCGGGGCAGGGACGTTCCTGCCGGTGAAGACCGAGGAGACCTCAGAGCACAAGATGCATGCCGAATGGGGCTGCATCACCGCCGAGACCGCTTCCGCCTTGAATGCCGCGCGCGCAAGAGGCGGCCGGATCGTCGCGATCGGCACCACGTCGCTGCGGCTGCTGGAAAGCGCCGCCAATGCCGACGGCACCATCGAGCCGTTTGCGGCGGACACCTCGATCTTCATCACGCCGGGCTACCGCTTCCGCGCGGTCGATATCTTGCTGACCAACTTCCATCTGCCGCGCTCGACGCTGTTCATGCTGGTCTCGGCGTTCTCCGGCCTCGAGACGATGCAACGCGCCTACGCCCACGCGATCAGGGATGGCTACCGGTTCTATTCGTACGGCGATGCGTGTTTGCTGTTTCGCGCGCGAGGCTAGCTCCGCAAGCACGGCTGCTTCACCGTCACCCCCGCGCAAAGGCTTCGCCTTTGTCGCTGAGGCGGCCGCTTCTTCAGCGGCCCTCGAAGGGCGACGGCCCGACTGGGGCCGATGCATCCTTCGAGACGCCCGCCGCGCGGGCTCCTCCAGCGACAATGGCTGCGCCATTGCGCGGGGATGACGGTTCTTGCATTCACGCCATCGCGCGTTCGGGCAGCAGCTCGGCGATCTGCACCGCGTTGAGGGCTGCGCCCTTGAGCAGCTGATCGGCCGCGACGAACATCGAGATCGAGTGGCCGCTGGGATCGCTGAGATCCTTGCGGATGCGGCCGACCAGCACGTCGTCCTGGCCGGAGGCGTCGATCGGCATCGGGAAGTAGTTCTTGGCGCGATCGTCGACGACCTTGACGCCCGGCGCCCGCGCCATGATCGCGCGCACCTGGTCCTCGGTGATCGGCTTTTCGCATTCGAAGGTGATCGCCTCGCAATGCGCGCGCAGCACCGGCACCCGCACGCAGGTGACGCCGACCGCGATCTTCTCGTCCTCGAAGATCTTGTGAGTCTCCTTGATGACCTTGGTCTCCTCGTCGTTGTAGCCGGTCTCCGGATCGACAGCGGTGTTGTGGTTGAACAGGTTGAAGGCGTAGGGGTGCGGCATCACCTTCGGGGTGTAGACCTGTCCGTTGAGACTGGCGCGGGTCGACTCGACGAGCTCCTCCATCGCGGCTGCGCCGGCGCCGCTCGCGGCCTGGTAGGTCGAGATGATCATGCGCTTGATGCGGTTCTTCTGGTGGATCGGCCACAGCGGCACCAGCGCGGTGATGGCGGCGCAGTTCGGGTTGGCAATGATGCCCTTGTGGTCGCGGATGCGGTTGGCGTTGATCTCGGGGATCACCAGCGGCACGTTCGGATCCATCCGGAACGCCGACGAATTGTCGACCACGACGGCGCCGGACTTGACCGCAAGCGGCGCGAACTTCCTGGAGATGCCGCCGCCGGCCGAGAACAGCGCGATGTCGACGCCCTCGAAGGCGCGCTCGGTCAGTTCCTCGATCACGACCGGCTTGCCGCGGAAGCTGACGGTCTTGCCGGCCGAGCGGGCGCTCGCCAGCGCCTTCAGCTTGCCGACGCGGAAGCCGCGCTTGTCCATGGTGGCGATGAATTCGGCGCCGACGGCGCCGGTGACGCCGACAATCGCGACGACGGGATCGTTACTCACTTTGTCCTCCATTTCAGTCTCGGTTGAGCATGATCTGATCGGAAAACCGGTTCCCACTCTTCCGGATCATGCTGTTGTGCTGCAGGCAATAAAAAAGCCCCGGACCTTCATCAGGCGGGGCTTCGGGTAGAGATGATGCGGTTCGACCGACTACGCGCGCACGCCTCCCGAGGCCCCGGAGGGCTTGGTGGTTTTGCTGGTGCGTTTGGTCGCGGTGATCATGGCTCGGACTTATGCGGGACAGATCGGCGTCCGTCAACGGCTTTTGGGCGAAAACTTGGCGAGGGAAAACTCGGCAAGGGAAAGCTTGGCGAGTCCCGCGCCGGCCTCAGCGCCTGCGCGCGCCGGGCGGTTCGAGGATCACCTCTTTCAGATCGCTGCCGGCGAGCACGACGATGACGAAATTGAGCTTGCCGCGTTCGCGCATCAGGCCGCCGCTGATCGCCTTTCCCGAGGTCGTGCGCTCGGCCACCCGCACGGCGTCGGCGAGGCGATGCCGCAGCGCCCTGAGCACGGCGAGGTTGTCACGGTCTTCGGCGCCAAGCGATTTCAGCGGCGCGGCGGCCTCGCCACCCACCACTTCGCCGGTCGCCGCGTCAATGGCGTGGCGCCAGATGCGGTCCTGCTGCATGGTCTTGACCCGGTAGACCGCGGGCTCCGACGCGCCGTCGAAGCTGATGTCGGCGGTGATCGAGCCCGAGTGCAGCGCCTCCGCAATCGCCATCGCCTTGCGCAGCGAGATCTGGGCCGCCTGGAAGCTGTCGAGCTCGCGGCGAACCGCGTGCACGTCGAGCGCGGTGTCGTTGTCCTGCGGGGTGAGCGCCGCGGCCGTTGAGCTCGTGATCGCGTAAGCCGGCGTCGCGAAGGGCAGGGCAATGAGCGCGGTTGCCAGCAGCCGCGTGCCGAATGCCCAATGCCGCAGTGCGTGTAATCGTCCCGTCGTCATGGTCGCATCCGTCGCGTCGAACCGCCGCCCGGGCAGAGAAAGTGCGGCCGACCTTTGTTAGTCAGAGGTCGGCCGCCGAACGTTCAGACGGAGCGATGGCGGCAGCTCCGTCGTGACGATCGAAGTTACAAGGCGACACGAAACCGTTGGGGGGCTGAACTTGGGTTCCGCGTCTCATTGCAACTAAACAATACGGTTTCGTTCTGTTTCCTTCAAGGCTCATCACGACAACGTGTGAGGCGATGCAACGATCCTAAAACTGTTAGCGGGCCGGGCGGCGGCGCGCCTTCGTCGTTTCCTTGGCCGTATCGCGAAGCCGGTCCTGCGGCCCGACGGCGCCGGCAAGAAACAGCCGGATCGAGACTTCCATCCGGGTCTCGGCGGTCTTCATGTCGATCGGAATTCCGAATGTCGCCATCCGGTGGGTGTGGCCGACCACCATGTTCAGGAATGTCTCGGCCGCGATCGTGGTGTCCTCGAGGTCGAGAACGCCTTTATCGACCAGATGGTCGAAGAAATCCGCCGTGGTGGAAACCGCCTTCGACCAGCCCTCGTCGACGGCAAGCTTGGCGACCTCGGGGAAATTGATCGCCTGCGCGGTCAGGATCCGGCTGAAGGCGATGGAGTCGGCGCTGCAATTCAGCACCAACAATTGGCGGCCGAGCTCGGTCAGCCGTTCCTCGACCGAACCGTCGCAGTTGCCGCCGGTCTGCGCTTCGGCCGCCGCGGCGGCGAGCGGGGCCAGCCAGCGGGCGATCTCGCGACGGAGCACCGCGGCGAACAGGCCGCGCTTGTCGCCATACTGACCGTAGACGGTGGGCTTGCTGACGCGGGCGGCCTCGGCCACCGCGTCGATCGACGTCGCATCGAAGCCGCGCTCGAGGAACAGGCGGGTGGCGACCTCGATCAGCCGCTGGTCGCGCTCGATCGCGGCATCCCGCGTCGGCCGGCCGCCGCGTGACTTGATCACGCTGCGCTTGGCCGCTTTGGCCTTGGTTGCCGTCAATCCCATTTGCCCATTCATCTCGTTGTGTGTCGGACGGGTCTGTCCGGTCTATAACCCGCGCGATGCGGATTCGTCCATTCGGCGGTACCGGGAGCAGGCCGCTCAAGGCGGCGTCGCGGTCCAGGCCTGCCCGGCGGCGGCCTTGTCGTATCCGTACTGGTAGAGCGCGCGCATATAGGCGGTGTCGAAACCCTGCGTTTCCGGCGCCGGATAGTCGCGCTCGATGTAGGACAGATGGAAACCCAGCCGGTTGCGCCGGGCGAAGTCATAGGTCGAGAGGATGACGGAGCGCGTCTGCGCCTGCGTGATCGCGGAAATGCTGCGGGAGGCGACGTCGATCGTCGAGTTCGACACCAGCTCGAAGTTGCCCTCGAGCTTCTTGTTGACGAGGATGTAGATGTTCATGCGGCCATTGGCGGGCCAGCCTCGCTCGCGGAACAGCAGCGCGTCCGGCAGCGTCAGCACCGGCGCGGTCACGCCGCCGTCGACATGCATCTCCTGGAAGCGCCGGCCCTGGCCCTCGGCGTCGATCATGATCGGCGGAAACACCAGCGGGATGCTGGCGGAGGCGGCCATCACGTCGCGAAACAGCTGCAGCGCCTCGGGCGTTCCGACGGCTGCGATCCGTCCCATGTCCCAGATCACCGTGCGCTGGGTGTCGAGATCGGTGGTGACGATCAGGAGCTTTCGGCCCTTGGCGTTTTCGCGCGCCACCTCGCTCAGGATGTCCGGCCCGACGTAGCGCGCCACCAGTTCGCGCAGCCGCTTGTTGCCGAACAGGCCGGAGCCGAACAGCACCCGCATCAGGCTCGGATCCTGCAGCAGGCTTTCCGCGATGCCCGAGGTGTAGACCTCCTTCAGCGTGTCGTCGTAGCGCGGGCCAAGGAAGGCAAAGGGCGCAATCAGTCCGCCGGTGCTGACGCCGGAAACAACCGAAAAGGCCGGGCGGTTGCCGGCCGCAGTCCATCCGTTGAGGACGCCCACGCCATAGGCCCCGTCGGCGCCGCCGCCGGAGAGGGCGAGGTAGGTCTTGATCGGGGCGAGGTCGCTCTTCTCGAGCTTGAATTTTGACGCGGGCTCGTCGGCATAGCGGCGCAGCCCGTCGAGGTCGAGCACCCGCGCATTGGCGGCGTCGGCGGCCGTGTAGGGCATCCGCGGCAGCGAGCTGCAGGCAGCCAGCGCCAAGGCGAGGCCGCACAGCAGGACCGCGTGCCGGATCGTGCGGGTGGCCGTCATCCGAGGGCCGGCGCCGGCGGGCCGGGCGCTAGGGGGTGAGACCATCTCTGCCAGTCACGTTCGCGGATTGACGTCGCTGCGGAAGCCGGTTGCCATATTGTCGTCATAAAACGACACTGTTTCGTTTTGTTTAACGGGGCGGACGATGCAAGGCAAGCGTCCGGCCCGTTGTCGGTGTTCACGAAGTCGCGCGAGGGCCGTTATCCGACGGGTTGATCGGGCACCGGCGACACGCAATAAGCAGCCGCATGAATCTTCCCAACCATTTCGAGCTGTTGGCAACCGACGGCGCCGCCCGCACCGGGCGCCTGACCACGCCGCACGGCCTTGTGCGGACGCCGGCCTTCATGCCGGTCGGCACCGCGGGCGCGATGAAGGGCATGCATTGGCGCGAGGTGCGCGATGCCGGCGCCGACATCGTGCTCGGCAACACCTATCACTTGATGCTGCGGCCCGGCGCCGAGCGCATTGCCGGGCTTGGCGGCCTGCAGCGCTTCACCGGCTGGGGCGGCCCGACGTTGACGGATTCCGGCGGCTTCCAGGTGATGTCGCTGTCGGAGCTGCGCAAGGTGACCGAGAAGGCCGTGACCTTCCGCTCGCATATCGACGGCACCAAGGTCGAGCTCTCGCCGGAGCGCTCGATCGAGGTGCAGCGGCTGCTCGGCTCCGACATCGCCATGCAGATGGACGAGTGCGTCCGGCTCCCGGCGGAGCGCGCCGACATCGAGCGCGCGATGCAGCTGTCGCTGCGCTGGGCCGAGCGCTCCAAGCGCGCCTTCGAGGCGGCGCCGGACGGCTACATGCTGTTCGGCATCGTGCAGGGGGGCGACGTCCCGGATCTGCGGCACGCCAGCGCGCGCGGGCTGACCGACATCGGCTTTCACGGTTATGCGATCGGAGGCCTCGCGGTCGGCGAGCCGCAGGCGGTGATGCTGGCGATGATCGAGGAGACCGCGCCGGCGCTCCCGATCGATCGGCCGCGTTATCTGATGGGCGTCGGCACGCCGGAAGACATCCTCGAGGCGGTGGCGCGCGGCGTCGACATGTTCGACTGTGTGATGCCGACACGGAACGGACGCCACGGCATGGCGTTCACCCGCTTCGGGCAGATCAACCTGCGCAACGCCCGGCACGTCGACGATCCGCGCCCGCTCGACGACGAGAGCCCGTGGCCGGCGGCGCACGGCTATTCGCGCGCCTATCTGCATCATCTGGTGCGATCGGGCGAAACACTTGGGGCAATGCTGCTGTCCGAAATCAACGTCGCCTATTACCAGCAGCTGATGCAGGGCATCCGCGATGCGGTGGCGAACGGCACGTTCGAGGACTTCAGAACGAAAACGCGCGCCGGTTGGGCGCGCGGTGACATCGCTCCAAGGTGAGCTGTGTGATCAGTTGCACACGATCGGTTTCACCGCGTGTTTGGTCACGAACCCGTAACCGCAGTTGTCGCAGGTCCAGAGATAGCTGATCAGATTGTCGAACAGGTACGCGGAGGCTTCCGCCGCCACCATGGAGTCAGCACACACCGGACAGGTCGGCAAATCGCAGCCGCGCGGATCGGGCCTGGACGCTGTGGTCGACAGAACTTCAGCGAGAGCTGGCATGTGACCTCCTTTGCGTTCTGAGCTGCACCTGACGAAAGTATATAGACGCATTTGTTTGACCTTGTCGCAACACAAATGCGTAGGTTTTACGTAATTTGCGTAGGTTCTTATTTTGCGATGCAACGAATTCGCGCCACGGCGGTTTCTCACTTGCGCGTCATGATGCGCTGCTTCTAATGAGACAAGACCGCATATTTCCAGCACATCCCGCTACAGGAGCCGCTTGATGGACGCGCCGTCGACAACGAGTGCAGTGCAACCCGGACGCGGCCGCGTCTTTGACTCCATCGTCGATGCGATCGGCTCTACGCCGATCGTGCGGCTGCGCAGATTGCCGCAGGCGGCTGGCACCAACGCGACGATCCTCGCCAAGCTGGAATACTTCAATCCGGCGGCCAGCGTGAAAGACCGCATCGGCGCGGCGATGATCGTGGCGATGGAGAAGGCCGGCATCATCAACGCCGACACGGTGCTGATCGAGCCGACTTCGGGCAACACCGGGATCGCGCTTGCCTATGTCGCGGCCTCGCGCGGCTATCGGCTCAAGCTCGTCATGCCGGAATCGATGTCGATCGAGCGGCGGCGGATGCTCGCCTTTCTCGGCGCGGAGATTGTGCTGACGCCGGCCGCGCAGGGCATGAAGGGCTCGATCGCGACCGCGGAAGAATTGGTGCGCACGACGCCCAACGCTGTCATGCCACAGCAGTTCAAGAACCTCGCCAATCCCGAGATCCATCGCCGCACCACCGCCGAGGAGATCTGGAACGACACCGGCGGCAACATCGATTACTTCGTCGCCGGCGTCGGCACCGGCGGCACCATCACCGGCGTTGGCCAGGTGCTGAAGCCGCGCAAGCCGTCATTGCGCGTCGTCGCGGTGGAGCCGGAAGAGAGCCCGGTGCTGTCGGGCGGCCAGCACACGCCGCACAAGATCCAGGGCATCGGCGCAGGCTTCATCCCTGACATCCTCGACCGCTCCGTGATCGACGAGATCGTCAAGGTCAACAGCGCGACCGCGATCGAGACCGCGCGCGAGCTGGCGCGCAACGAAGGCATCCCCGGCGGTATCTCGTCGGGTGCCGCGATCGCGGCCGCCTTGCAGATCGGCAAGCGGCCGGAAGCGGCGGGCAAAACCATTCTGGCGATTGTGCCGTCATTCTCGGAGCGCTATCTCTCCACGGTACTGTTTGAAGGAATCTGAGACACAGGAATCCGACATATGGCCGACCAGCCGAGGCGACCGCGAACCCTGAACGATGCCCGCAGCGAAGCCGAGGCGGCGTTCAAGCGCGCCACCACCAAGGTCGCGGACGCGGTGCCAAAGACCGTCGCTGTCCCCGGCGTCCGCGAGCAAGTCACGCTGCGGATCGATCAGGACGTGCTGGAGTATTTCCAGGCGGGCGGCCCCGGCTGGCAGGACCGCATCAACGCGGCGCTGCGCAAGGCCGCCGGAAAGTAACTCGCTTTCGAAACCAGGGGCCCCGGGACGTTCCCCGGGCCTTTCGCTGGCAGGGCGCGGCGGCGCTACGCTCGCACGGCGCGGGCGTTACCTTGCGCGCGCCGGCTTCCTTGCGGTCGGTTTCAGGTTCATGAGGTTGCCGGCCAGGATCATGGCCGCGCCGAGCACCGTGTAGACATCGAGCCTTTCGGCATAGATCAGCCAGCCGGCGATCGCCGTCAGCGGCACGCGGACGAAATCCATCGGGATCACGACAGTCGCGTCGGCGTGGAGCAGGGCGCGTGCCATGCAATAGTGCGAGAACGTGCCGCAGAACGCGATCACGGCAAGCCAGCCCCAGGTCGAGAGCGGCGGCCAGATCCAGACGTAGAGCGCAGGCCCGATGCTCGCGAGCGATTGCACCACCAGCATCCAGAACATGATCGTCAGCGTCTGCTCGGTCCGCGTCAGCGACTTGACCACGGCGACCGAGATGCCGAAGCCGACCGCCGCGGCAAGCGCGATCAGCTGGCCCGGATTGATCGCGCCGGCCGCCGGCCGCACGATCACGAATACGCCGACAAGGCCAAGCACGATCGCGACGATCTTCCACGCCGTCATGCGCTCACCGAGAAAGCTCGCCGCAAGGATCGCGGTCCAGATCGGCATCGTGAACTCGATCGCAACCACCTGGCCGATCGGGATCAATGTCAGCGCAAAGAACCAGCCGAGCTGCGCGCAAAAATGGATCAGGTTGCGCGCGATATGGACGTGCACCCGTGCCGTCTTCACGATCGCAAACCCGCCATTCATGTGGATCAGCGGATAGAGCATCGCGAAGCCGAGCACGCCGCGAACGGCCATCAGTTGGAAGACGTTGACCTCGCGCGTCGCCTCGCGGCCGGCCACCGCCACGATCAACATCAGCGCGAGCCAGCCGGACATCCACAATGCTGCGCGGGTCTTTGAGGGCGTGCGATCCATGGCGGGGAACGAGCGGAGGAGGGGTGCCCGGTATCGGCGAGCTGCCATGAATTTGCAACGCGCAATTCTGCCTGCGCGGTGATGCGTCACCCGCGTGATCTCTGCTAAGCAGATCGGGAAATCAAATCAGGAGGATCTGCTCATGCGTGTCTTGCAACCGGCCGAATGGTCGAAACCCCGCGGCTTCGCGCACGGTGTCGCGTTCGACGCGCCCGGCAAGTGGATCGTGCTGGCGGGGCAGACCGGCGGCGACGAGAAGGGCGATTACGCCCCCGACATGGCCGCCCAGGTCGGCATCGCGTTGAAGCGCATCATCAAGCTGTTGAACGAAGCCGGTGCCGGCCCCGAGCACATCGTCCGCCTGACCTGGTACCTGACCAGCCGCAGCGAATACGAGGCCGCGGGCGCCGGTATCGGCGCGGCGTGGAAGGAGACGCTCGGGCGCAATTTCCCGCCGTCGACGCTGCTCTATATCGGCGGGCTGGTCGATCAGCGGGCCAAGGTCGAGATCGAGGTCACGGCATTCGTGCCTGCGGCATAGCACCGCTGGGGCGCAAACAAAAAGCCCTCGGGGATGACCCGAGGGCTCTTCACGTTGGAGCGCGGATCGATTACTTCGACAGCGTGATGCTAGCGCCGCGGAACTGGCTGTCGGCCCTGATGGTAACGGCCTGCTTGTTGCCGGTGGTGCGCATCGAGATGTCGGCATTGAAGCCGGGAGCGCTGGCAACAACCTGGAAATTGCCGCCGCCGCCGCGACCCTGCAACGAGCCGCTGACATTGCGGCTGGACTCGCTCCAATTGCCGCTGACCGCGCTGCCTTCGGCCTGCACATCGGCCGCCAGGTTGAACTTGTAGGCGTCGCTGGCGCAGGTGAGGCTCATGGTCATGCGGGGCCCACCGACGTGATAGGTGGCGCGGCAGCGGATGCGCTCGCTGGAGCCGTCGTCCAGTGTGACCGAGCCGGCGCCCGACCAGGTGCCCGCCATGCCGGCGAACGGGCCGGACTGGGCATGGCCCGTGGTGCTTGCGAGTGCGGTCACGAAAAACGCGGCGGCTGCAAATGCGGGCCGCCGCGCGATGGCGAAGAAACTTGATAGGCTGGTGATCTTACTGACGGGACGCTTCCCATCGGCCGCTGCACGGTACGCCAGCTGATGCCCCATTCCACTTCCCCGATCCGGAGTTGCCACTGAGTTGTCCGTTCGCATATGCACCATTGATCGAGACTCGCACAAGTCCCCCGCTGCCGACGGTGCCGGAGATCGCCGCGCCCTGGGCCGAGATCTTTCCTTCAGCGACGGTCACGGTCGAGCTCTGCGACGGTTCGCAGCTGCCGGTCTTGGTGACGACGGTGACGTTCCAAAGGCCGTCATAAGGCTGCTGGGCAGACACGGGAGCAGCGGTGAGGGCGGCGGCCGAGGCGACCGTAGTGACCAAAATCAGGTCGCGAATGCGGATCGAACGCATGAATCAAATCCCTGTAATTTCGTGTGATGACGCGGCTTATCCTGTCACAATGTGTTCAAAATTTGCTGCGTCGCGAGAGTCCCCAAATGTTCCTGTGAACTCAAACACATCATGGTGAATTCGGTTCCGGATCAGGAACGGAAAATCCGAGCATGGCTTTTCCGAACGAGGTATTTCTATACCCTAGCTCGGATTAGTGTTTGCCAGGGCTCAGATTCGGCGCCTTGGTCGCAAACTGCTCATCCTGGACCTTGGCCGGCAGCGAGCCGTTGACCTTACCATAGTCGATGACCTGGGCGAGCAGACGCAAACCGAGCGGCGCCAGCGCGCGCTCCCACAGCTCGCGGGCCGTCTCGCCCTTCTTGACGAACACCCAGTCCTGCGCGGCGATCGCGCCGGCGTCCATGCGGTCGGCGAGGTGATAGATGCTGCCGCCGGCGATCGGATCGCCTTCCTTGATGGTCCATTCCACCGCCGCGATGCCGCGGTGGCGCGGCAGCAGCGACGGGTGGTAACCGATGCCGCCGAGCCTGGACGCGGCAAGCGCCTCCCTGCTGACCCGGGCGTGGCTGTGGGCGGTCACGATAAGGTCGGTGTCCGGCGCGATCTCGGCGGCCGTCACCAGCTTGGGATCGGCCTGGACAACGACCTCGATGCCGGCTGCCCTGGCCGCTGCCGCCAGCCGGTCCTCGCCGTCATGGACGACCACCCTGACCAGCGTGACGTGGTGTTCGCGCAGCATGTTCAGGGTCGTCACGCCGAAATGGCGGGAACCGACAAGGGTAATGCGCATGGGGATCTATTCCGTGGGGTTCACTCGGGGATTGCTCGGGCCGCCGCTATGCCGATAGCACACCGCAGCCGCCTGTTTCGCGGTCTTGCCGCTTATCAACAGGACGGCCGGGTGGCAAATGTCAGGCCGCCGGCTGCTTGCTGGCCAAAACCTTGTCGATGCGCCGGCCGTCGAGGTCGACGATCTCGAATTCCCAGCCCTGCGCGGTGGTTTTCGCGCCGACATCGGGGATCGCGCCGAATTCATGCAGCAGGAAGCCGGCCGCGGTCTGGTACGGCCGCGGCGATGGCAACGCGATGCCGAGCAGTTCGCTGAATTCCAGCGCCGGCATCCAGCCCGAGATCAGATAGGAGCCGTCGGCGCGCCGGACATAGGCGGGTTCGGCCGGGCCTTCCTCGGTGTGGAAGGCGCCGACGATGGCCTCGAGGATGTCGGCGCTGGTGACGACGCCCTGGAAGGTGCCGTACTCGTCGTGGACGAGGCCGATATGCACTCTGGAGTCGCGCAGGATCGCGACCACGTCGCGGGCGTCGACGGTCTCCGGAATGATCGGCGCATCGCGCGTGAGCGCGCGGATGTCGGGCGTCTGGCCCGCGAGGTAGACGTCGAGCACGTCCTTGGCCTGCACGATGCCGAGCGCATGATCGCGATTGCCGTCGAACACCACGCAGCGCGAGTGACTGCTTCTTTGCAGCGTCGCCAGGATCTCGGCCGCGGGGGCGGCGAGGTCGATCAGGCTGACCTCGTGACGCGGCGTCATCACGGCGCCGACCGGCAGATCGCCGAGCCGCATCACGCCGGCGATCATCTCCTTTTCGCCGGGCTCGAGCACACCAGCGTTCTCGGCCTCCACCACCAGCGTCTTGATCTCGTCCTCGCTGACGCGGTCCTGCGCATCCTCGCGATGGCCGAGCACCCACAGCAGCAGCTTGCCGGAACGGTCGAGCAGCCACACCAGCGGCAGCGACAACCGCGCCATCATGGTCATCGCCGGAGCGACCTTGACCGCGATCGACTCGGGATCGCGCAATGCGATCTGCTTCGGCACCAGCTCGCCGACGATCAGGGAGGCATAGGTGATCACGCCGACGACGAGGCCGACGCCGACCGCGTCGGCGATGCTTGCGGACACGCCGAGCTCAAGCAGCCATTGGGTCAGACGCTGGCCAAGCGTTGCGCCCGAGAAGGCGCCCGACAGCACGCCGATCAGCGTGATGCCGATCTGAACCGTGGAGAGGAACTTGCCGGGATCGGAGGCCAGTGCAAGTGCGCGGCGCGAGCCGCTGACGCCTCGTTCGACCAGCGCCGCAAGGCGCGCCGGACGCGAGGAGACGATCGCGAGCTCCGACATCGCCAACAGACCGTTGACGACGATCAAGATCGCCACGATCGCAAGTTCCAGATATAACACGGGAGTCCCTAAACATTGGCGGCGTCGGCCGCTACACGACGCCCAATATAGGCATACCGGAGCGGTTTTGCTGTGCCTTGTCGGGCGTTCCTGCACAAGCAGAGGGTGCGTATGGCCAGCATGCAGCAGGAGATCGCGGCATTTTGGCGCGCTGGCATGTGTGACAGCCAGACAAACGCTGAAGCGCGATGAGATTGG
The DNA here is from genome assembly GCF_056837965.1 of Bradyrhizobium ferriligni. NCBI lineage: Bacteria > Pseudomonadati > Pseudomonadota > Alphaproteobacteria > Hyphomicrobiales > Nitrobacteraceae > Bradyrhizobium > Bradyrhizobium ferriligni. Next base: position 13,469 of record NZ_JBXEJO010000027.1, on the reverse strand, counting down.
CTTGAATCGTCATCGCGCTTCAGCCCATTGTTTGAGCATAAATCTCCGCGCAAGCGCCCTGCGTTTGTCGCGAGGGAAAGCCGCTTCGCACGTTTCCGGATCATGCTCTAGGCGAGGATCCGCAGCGCCGGCTTGGCGAACGTCCTGCCCGATGAGGCGGGCTGCACCAGCATTCGTTTGGAGGCGGCTTGCAGTTGCACGCGCAAATCGGCGTTGCATTGCTTCATCTGGTTGCGCAATTCGCGGCGGGAGAAGGCAGTGAGTGAGGGGTCCGCGAGTTGCTGCCAGGCCCTGCGCAGCCATTCCTGCAGTTCGCGAATGTTCTGATCCAGAACCTTTTGATCAAACACGTCGGGCTGGGTCATGCCGCCAAATCCCACGAAGCGATCAGTTGCAAAGTAACGCTGATTCGCGTCGCTTCACCTAGCGCTATGTTGCGCAGGCGTGTCTGCGGCAGGGGGAGATCGGAGGCGGCGGGCGCGTTCGTGTCCGCGTCAGCGAGCGTCGCCGGGTCCGGTGCGCAGCAAATCCAGCGCGACGGGCAGCGCGAGGAACAGCGCTGCCAGCATCGAGAGATGACGCGTCTGCGCGGCGGTCAGGCCGAGATCGTATTGGGCGAGATAGGCCAGCATGATCGCGATGTAGGCGGCGACGCAGATTGCGACGGCGATGCTTCCGAAATCGGTCTTGCTGTCGGTCTTATCGTCCACGGCGGCACCACGTCGTTGCCGGAGCGGTGTAGCGTGGCTCGGCTTCACCACCTATGAGCTGCATCACGGGCAAGGGGTTGCGCCGGCCAAATGGCTTCGTGCGTCACGACGATCATCTGGTCAGCACGCGCGGCAATCTGGCGACCAGCATTCCGCAGCGACGTGGCTGCGACGCCCTCGAAAGTCTCGCGGCGACCTAATCTGCCGGCAGCAGGGGCCTAGCGAGGCAGGCTGCCTTGCGGTTGGCTTCCACCGGGAAGCTTCACCGGAATGTGGGGCGAGGTGCTCACCACGCGGGGACTTCCGTCGGAATGGGTCTGGCCGTTAAGCAATGTCTCGAGCAACAGAATGAATTTCTCGGCAAGCATGGGCGTAGCCCTCGTCGTCTAATGTCCTTATGTCGCGGCGCTCGGCGGAAAAATTCGATCAACAAAATGCGAGTCGGACCGGCACTGTGATGTTGCAGCGCGGGGACTTCCCGGCGCAATCCGGGAGACTACCGGCACCCGCGTACAGCCTGCGCGTGGATGGTTGCCGAGCTCCTAACGATTGCCGGCGCAGCACGTGATGGCGCTCACCGTTCCTTCAAGGATGCACGTTAATGATAGGGGTATGGATCGTGATCAGGACATCGACGAGGGATTCGGATCGGCGCTGCGCCGCAGCTACGGGCGGCTGGCCTGGTGGATCGTACGACTTAACCGCGTGCTCGAACCGTCGCGCGCGGCCGAACCACCGCGCACCCAATTGCCGCCGCGGCCGGCCGTTCCGCCACGGCGACCTGTCTCGCCGCGGCCCGAATAGACCCCACCGGAATACCGGCTTCCGCTGTATCGGCCGCGCGGCCGGACTGCTATTCATGCCCCATCCGCGGACCCCTCCGGTCCGCCGTTTTTGACGATGCGGCCGCGCGGCCGCGCAAGCGACGAGGGACGAATGCGATGATTGAGACGGTTGGCATTATCGGCGCCGGGACCATGGGCAACGGCATCGCGCAGATCTGCGCGGCGGCAGGCCTCGGCGTGACCATGGTGGATATCTCCGACGCGGCGGTCCAGCGCGGCCTGAAGACGGTCGGGAGCAGTCTCGATCGGCTGGTCGCCAAGGAGAAGATGACCGCGGCCGATCGCGACGCGACGCTCGGGCGCATCAACGCGACCACCGACAAGGCCAAGCTCGCCGCCTGCGATCTCGTGATCGAAGCCGCGACCGAGAACGAGGAGCTGAAGATCAAGATCCTGAAGGATCTCTGTGCGGGGCTGAAGCCGAGCGCGCTGGTCGCAACCAACACCTCGTCGATCTCGATCACTCGCCTTGCGGCCTCGACCGATCGTCCCGACCGCTTCATCGGGATGCATTTCTTCAACCCGGTGCCGGTGATGGCGCTGCTCGAATTGATCCGGGGCTTGCAGACTTCCGACGACACCGTCGCCAAGGCCGAAGCCTTCGCCAAGCGGGTCGGCAAGGTCGCGATCACGGCGAAGAACAGCCCCGGCTTCGCGGTGAACCGCATCCTGTGCCCGATGATCAACGAGGCGATCTTCGCGCTGCAGGAAGGCATTGCGACCGCCGAGGAGATCGATGCCGGCATGAAGCTCGGCTGCAATCATCCGATCGGCCCGCTCGCGCTTGCCGATCTGATCGGGCTCGACACGATGCTGTCGGTGATGGAGGTGTTCTACACCGGCTTCAACGACCCCAAATACCGGCCGGCGCCGCTGCTGAAGGAGATGGTCGATGCCGGCCATCTCGGCCGCAAGACCGGGCAGGGGTTCTACAGCTACAGCAAGTGAGGCCGGCGCGCGCCTGACCCCGTAATCATCCGGGATGGATCGCGCGGACAAGGTCGCGTATCGACAAGACCTGATCCGCCACGAGGCGGGGGACATCAGAAACGAGGCCCGGTCTCCTAGGCACACCGGGCCTCGTTTTTTTGTGGGATACCGGGCTCAGTCGGCCGATGCGACCGGCGTGACGCTGGTTTCCTCGGGATCGGCGCCGAACAGGCCGACGAGATACTTGTAGTAGTCCGGCATCTTCTCCTTCAGCGTGGCGCGCGTATAGGGTTCGTGCTCGGAATCCTTGCCGGCCAGGAAGATGCTCGCTGTCACCGCGAAGAACTCCTGCTGGTTCTTCAGTGCGTAGGCCTCCTTGGCGAACAGCTCCTTCGACTTCGCCTGGCTGAGGAAAGCCTTGATGCCCTTGTTCTCATAGCCGTTCGGCAACAGCCGGGCGTGATAGGCATGAAGGAATTCGTGCAGCAGCACCGGTTCCTTCGCGTAGCGCATCATGTTCGGACGCATCCTGATGATGCCGATGCCGGAATCGAGCGCAAGCGCGAGCGGATCCGAATTGGTCCATTGCTGCTTGTCGTGATCCCAGATGGTGACGTCGCGCGTCGTGCCGCGGTCCCATTCCGGCGGCGTCAAGCCATAGCAGGCCGCCGCCGCGGCTTCATCGAGACACGCCATCTCGCTGGCAACGATCGGCACGCGATGGAAGAACTGCAGCACCTTCGGGCTGAAGCCTGCGGTTTCCACGACGTCGAGCTGGCGGCGGACCATATCGGCGATGCTGGTGACGTCCTTGCGGTCGGCGTTCTCGGAGAGATCGAAGACATAGCCGCGATATTTCTCGACGCTGCCCGGTGCCGCCTCGGACGGCCCCGACGTTCGTGGTCCGGCAACGGCCGGCCCGACCGCAAGTGACAGGATCGTTGAAGCAATGAGCGCGCTGCGCATGATTATCCCCCGTGCGACGAGCCTCTCCGGGTGTCGTCGTCCATTGAGCCGCGCGGGAGACTAGGGCAGCCGCCTTGCGGCGTGCTTAAGTCGTACATTTCAACCGCGCATCCCCGATTAGGCGTCGGTTAACTACATGCGCTGGGATGGCCCGGCGGGCAGCGGGCAAGCGGGTCTGGAGGCCGCGAGGGCCGATGACCGGTCAGCCGGTCCTCACCGTGCCGCGACCGGGCGTTGAACCATCGTCACAGCTTCTTGAGGCGGTGCCCGGAAACCTCGCAGATCTTGCCGGCGTACCTAAATCAGCGGCTGGGTGCCGATTGAGCAAGGAAACACGATCATGCGCAGGACGAATTGGGCAATTCTGGCGTTCGCGGCGCTCGGAACGAGCTGGATTGTCGGTTCCGCGTCGCCTGCGGCGGCCGATCCCTATGAGTATCCCTGGTGCATCCAGGGCCGGCAGGAGGGATATCCCGGCTATTGCGGCTACCAGACCTATCAGCAGTGCCAGGCATCCGCGTCGGGCCGCGACGCCTATTGCGGCATCAATCCGCGCGTTGCCTTCAGCCAGCAGCGGATGGCGCCGCGGGCGTTCCGCTGAGCGGTGCGAGAAGGTCGGGCCAAGCGACCGTCGGGCACGATGGTTGCATAGCTGACGGTCGGATCATTTTTTTTGCCTTGGAGCGAACATGGGCGAGATCATCAGGTTCATCTCGAAGTCCGAACGCGAGCGCGCGCGTCTGATCCGCGAGGCGCGTGCGAACTATGAGCGCATCTTTCCATCGGCCGATCCGGCTGATGCGCAAGGCGCCGCAGACGAAGGCAGCAGCGAGGCGTCGTCGAAGCCGTAGCGCAGGTCATGCGCGCAAGGGGAGGCGGAGCGGCGATGTGGCAGCGTTTGTGGCAGACTTGGACGATCGACAAGCCGGCCGCGCTTGGCGATTGGCTGTGGCAGATCCTGGTCGTTGAGCTCGCCGCCTTGCTCGATCGGCTGACGTTACGGAAGCTGATCGCGCTGATCCCGGTTGCCATCGTGATCGGCGCCTATTGGCACCGGATTCCGCTTCCTCCCGAGCTGATGCTGGTTGGCGATGTGCTGGCCTATATGGACATCTTCTCGATGATCTTCCTGATCGGCTTCTTTACCCGCGTTGCGACGGTGGTGGCCGTCGTCAGGCAGGCCATCGATCTCGTCCGCGGCGTGATGCGGCAGGTGCCGATGGCGCTGCACAGATTTGGCGCTCGTCACCGTCGCGCCAAGGACAGTCCGCGCCGCAGGCGGCTCACGCATGCCAAGACAGATGACGATGGCGCCGCCGGCATGGCAGGCCTGGCGTGGGCCTAGTCCGAAGCGATGTGGTGGTGACGAACGTGATCACGGCGCCTATCGCGGCAGTCCGGCCTGCTGATCGCCGTCATCCGCCTGGAGCCCGGCCGGGCTGCGCGCGGAAGCGCCGTCCTGGCTCCGCCGATGCGAACTGGAGAGGTCGGTCGCGCCGTGCTGGGATCGATGAAACGCGATACCCATCTGGAAACTCCAGACACCGAACAGCAGCGCGCCTGCCACACAGGCCGCCACGAAAGCCCAATCGCGTTTCCTCATCTGGTCCAACAAAGCCAATTCGATGCCGCATCAACGGCGCATGTTCCAAATCTCGCCAAGCGAGACAGCCGCATTGTGAAACGATTGCACGCGGTTGTCGATCCGCGCAGCTCATCCTCGCATCGGTCACGGAGCGGTGACTATCAAATCATGCGTCCAGAAACACTCCGACCAGATTGCCCGACCCCCGCAACAAACTTGCCAAACTTTCACTAGGCCGCCGGCGCACTGAGTTCGAAAATGCAGGAACCGATCGGACGATTCGCGAATGACCGAACTTGAGGAGCTCAGATATTTCGAGCATCAGTGCCTGGAGATGGCGGAGCAATCCACGCTGCCGGATGCCCGCCGCGCGCTCCAGATCCTCGCACGCAACTATGCCGCTGCGGCCGAAATCGTCGAACGGCGCGCGCAATCCGCCAACACCGCGCTCGCGCAGATCTTTCGATGTTTGAGGCTGTGACCGGTTGATGGCGTGACAGGCGCCGCGTGCGCCGGTCACGACAACCGATCCCGATGGCGCAGATGCGGCTTGCCCTTTAAGCCACCGGCTTCGGGACGCTTTGGTCCCGCGTCGTCGGCGTCGAAATGCTTGAACACACCGGGCGACGCTGCCATCAGATTGCGCGGTCTCGGCGGCATGGCGCCGTCGGCAGTCGGAAGGCGAGGTGCTGCGATGTTCTCGCTGACTTTTCTGGGAACGTCGGCAAGCGTGCCGTCTCCCGAGCGCAATCACCCGGGCATCCTCGTCGACGCAGCCGGCAGTCGTATTCTGGTCGATTGCGGCGAGGGAACGCAGCGCCAGCTGCTGCGGAGTGGCGCCGGCTTTCGACGGCTTGATCGCCTGCTGCTGACCCACGGGCATTTCGATCATGTGCTCGGCATCCCCGGGCTGTTTTCGACCCTCCGGTTGCGGCAAAGCTCGGATGCGATGACGATTCATGCCGGGCCTGGCACGCTCGACGTCGTCGTCCGCATGCTGGCAGGCCTTTGGGGCGAAGGCAGAGCGCCGATCCCGCTTGATCTGGTGCCGTTGAGCGAGGGGCGAGTGCTCGACGCCGGCGAATTCACCATCGATTGCTTTCCGGTCCGCCACCGGGATACGGACAGCTTCGCCTTCTCGTTTCAGAGCGCGATGCGCCGGCATCTCCTCCCGGACCGGCTCCTCGCGCTGCGCGTGCCCGATGGGCCGGTTCGGCGGGAGCTGGCGGAGGGACGGCAGGTGAAGTTGGACGATGGTCGCACCATCGATCCGGAGCAGGTGCTCGGCCGCGCGCAGGGGCGAAGGAAGCTCGTCATCGTCGGTGATGCCGAAACCACCGACGGGCTCGCCGAACGCGTCGGGGACGCCGACCTGCTGGTGATCGAAGCGACGTTTCTCGAGCGTGATGCGGCCATCGCGCGCGACTACGGGCATCTGACGGCCAGCGAAGCCGCCGCGCTTGCGGCGCGGAGCGGAGTCAAGCAGCTCATCCTCACGCACATCTCCGGCCGCTACCCGGACGAGGACATTCTGGCGGAGGCGACGAGGATTTTCCCGAACAGCCGGATAGCCATCGACTTCGACCGCATCGCGATCTGAGTGCGCGCCGCCGCACGAACAACGTTTCATTAACCCGACTCACGCAACGTTGTCCTAGGCCGTCTGGATGGGCCGCTTGCAGAAGGCCGCCACGAGTGACTACGTGGCGGCCTTTTGCGTGTCACAGTGCCAAGGGAGACGACCGATGGACTACGGCGCCTTCACCGACGCCAGCCTGAAGATGATGTACGAAGCCGTCCGCGGCGCGCTCAAGGCCGACGACGAATTCGAGGCAGCCGGCGAAGATCCAAGATTCCGCGTCCGCGCAACGCCCGAATGGAAACGGCATGCCGGCAGTCTCGAGGCCGAGATGTTGAAGCGAGGACTTCAGATCGACATCATCGACTGGACAGGCGGTCAGGGCGAATTGCCGTTGGCTTGATGGCTGAACTCTTGCAGCGCTCCGAATGTTCGCTCCGAATTGGCCGCTGAGCTTCGTGCGCTTTCGGCATCCTGCGTTCACGCTCTCTTGGTGCGCAGGTGGTCTTCACCGGCGCGGGCGGCTTCCGCTATGCCTTTGAGCTGTTCACTGATCGTTCCTTCGCGGCGACGCGCGGTGGCTCGACTAAATGGCCGGTAGTCAAAGCTGAATTCCGCAACGGCCTAATTTGCTCCACTGATGCGCCGCGGTTTTGCCGCGCCTCGTTCGCTTTGCCCAACTCTGTTCATATACCTTACGAGGTAACACAGATGTCATCTGTTCGCGGTTTGTGTCGTCGCCGATCGGGGTATTCGAGCTAGCTCTGCCTACGGCTCGGGCTTCAGGGCGTCCGTCAATGCCTGCTTGATGTGTTCGGCCTGTTCCTTCGTCAGCTTCTCGGCGAAGCGGCCGTCTTTCTTCAACTGCGCTGGCCCCTTGAGCTCTCGATCATAGACCATCCAGTCGGTGCTTCCTCTCCGAACGATAAACCTTGACGGTAGGGGCGCTGCGTATCTCAACGATACCTCCCAATGAATCCAGCTGGCCGTCTCCAAAAGACACATCCGGCGACAGCTTGTTCCTGAACCGGGACACTGAAATTCCCTGCGCCACGTAAAGAGCAAGGCTTATGCCGCAATACACCCGCCGCCGACCGGTCCGGAGAACCGCAGGCGGGCCCGACGTGGGCGACGCCGAGCATGATGACCGCGACAGGGAGAGCAACGAGCCGTTGGCGTCCGAATGCGTCTGATCCGAGCATTGGGGTTGCGGTGACCATTCCCAAAAATTACGCCGCCGGGCCCGAAATGGTTTGTCCCGGCGGCGCCCTGTTCTTCCAGCCTCTGGGCCCTGAAATCCCCAGCGCCGAAAACCTACTAAAGATCACGCCGAACAACTGTGGCTTGGTTCACACAAAATTAAGAAGAGCCGGCGCCAGGGCCCGGGCGCCAGCTCCTCGTGAAACGGTGACCGTCTTCTGCATCCCAATCGGTCCCGTCCCGTGAGAAGCGTCCACGGGTACGGTTACCGATCTGCTAACCGGGCTTGCCGAAGCTGTTGATCTTGGCGATCGCGGTCCCCGCGGCCATGAACGGCGCCGGCGCAGCTGCGCCGAGCACCATGAGGGCTATCGCCATTGCCGCACTACTGTGTGCAACGCATGTGCAAGACGAAGCTTTGAAACCGGCTTGGAGGCTGTATTTCTGGCTTCAATATCTGAATTTGCTTGGTGAGCGCGGAGGGACTCGAACCCTCGACCCCATGATTAAAAGTCACGTGCTCTACCGCCTGAGCTACGCGCTCACTCACCTGAACAGCGGATCCGGACGTCAGCGGGTTAACCCGCATCTCGGGATCGTGCTCCAGCCCGCGCTGTGTAGGGGGCAGGGCCGATCGGGTCAATAGCCGAGGGGCGGTCAATTGTGCACCGCTGCGCCGGATTTGCCGTTCCGGCGCCTGCGGTTAGGGCCGTTTCTTGAAGTCGGCTAGATCCGTCGCTAGTTGTCGCGGCGGATTTCCGAGCCGACCGGCTGCGACGGGGCGGCGACCGAGGGCAGGCTGACCGGGCGCAACCCGATCAGTTCCGCGGTGCGGATCGCGCTGTTGCGCCAGAATGCGAACTCGTTGATCCGCGAATTTTCCAGGATCGCGATGGAGACCGCCGCCAGGAATGGCAGGCTCTGCAACACCAGGACGCCGGCAAAGATGTAGATCTCGCGTACCTGCTTGTAGCCGTTGGTGACGACAAGCACGACGGCGCCGATCAGCAGCAACACGCCGATCACGGCTTCCCAGAACGCCTGGAACTCGATCGACATCCGCGACAGGCCGCCCTTGGAGGTGCGGGCGAACGCAAGATGCTCGGTGATCAGGCCCTGCGCCACCGCGCGCGACACCGTCCACTGCACGCTCATCGCCGCGATCATGGCCCCTAACATCTGGCCTGCCTTGATGTTCACGCGCAGCCGGTAGAGCGCGACGAAATGCACCAGCGAGACGATGAAGGAGGCGATGATCGGCAGCGTCAAAATCTTGTCGGGGATCGCGATGTCGGCGAAGGCAACGATCGGCACCCAGATCAGATTGAGGATCGCAACCACGACGCCGAGGCTCTCGGCGCCGAGCCAGTTGAGCCAGCCCAGCGAGAACTCGCGGCGCTGATCGGGCGTCAGCCGGCTGGCGCCGGGGAGGAAGCGCCGCCAATGCTTCTTGACGATCTGGAAGCCGCCATAGGCCCAGCGGTGGCGCTGCTTCTTGAAGGCCTCATAGGTGTCGGGCAGCAGGCCTTCGCCGTAACGCACATTGGTGTAGTGCGTGAGCCAGCCCTGCTGCTGGATCGAGAGGCCGAGATCGGTGTCCTCGCAGATCGTGTCAGAGGACCAGCCGCCGGCCTTGTCCATCGCGGCGCGGCGGATCAGGCACATCGTGCCGTGCACGATGATGGCATTGAACTCGTTGCGCTGGACCATGCCGATGTCGAAGAACCCGGCATATTCGCCGTTCATGATGTAGTGCATCAGCGAGCGATCGCCGTCGCGATGCTCCTGCGGCGCCTGCACGAGGCCGACGCGCGGATCGGCGAACGCCGGCACGAGATCCTTCAGCCAGTCCGGATGCACGACATAGTCGGCGTCGATGATGCCGATGATCTCGGCATCCGCCGCGGTGCGGTCCATCGCGATGCGCAGCGCGCCTGCCTTGAAGCCCTGCACCTTCTCGGCATTGATGAACTTGAAGCGCTCGCCAAGCAGCCGGCAGTGATCCTGGATCGGCCGCCAGAAGTCGGGATCGGGCGTGTTGTTGATGATGCAGACGCACTCGAAGTTCGGATAGTCGAGCCGCGACACGGCATCGAGCGTCTGCTTCAGCATCTCGACCGGCTCGAAATAGGCCGGGATGTGGATCGAGACCTTCGGAAACTTCACATTCTCGCCGATCGTGGCGGGCGCGAGCGGCGCGCTCTTGCCGATCAGCCGGCGCGGGCCGCGGCCGAACGCCACCGCCGCGATCTCCTCGATTCGCGCCATCGCGATCAGGACCAGCGGAACCAGCAGCACCAGGCCGAGGCTGAGCGCGAAGGCCGAACCCCAGACGAAGTAGTGCGTGGTCCAGTAGGAGAACACGGTCGCGACCCACGCGCCGACGCCGTTGGCGGCCGCCGACAAGAGCAGCGCCTGCATCACGGTCGGCTGGTCCAGCCGCAGGATCGGCAGCGACATGAACAGGCCGACGAGGACGGCGACCAGCGCGATCTTCCAGTAGTTCGGATCGGTGACCGGACCGGTCCAGGCGAACTTCGGCTCGCGGTCGGCATTGAGGATGCCCCAATAGGGTCCGACGCCGCCTTCGAAGAACTTCCAGGGCTGATCGATCGCCTCGACGATATTGTAGTCCATGCCGATGGCTTCGGCGCGGGTGACGAAGTTGCGCAGCACGGTGGCCTGCTGGAACGGGCCGGGAACGGCGCTGCGCAGATTGTAGCCCTGGCTCGGCCAGCCGAATTCGGCGATCAGGATGCGCTTGCCGGGGAAGGAGTCGCGCAACAAATTGTAGCGGTCGACCGCCTGGTCCACCGCCTGCTTGTCGGTGAAGTTTTCCCAATAGGGCAGCACGTGCGCGGCGACGAAGTCGGACGAGTTGGCGAGCTGCGGATGGTCGCGCCAGATGTTCCAGATTTCACCGGTCGTGACGGGAACGTTGACCGACTTCTTGACCCGCTGGATCACCTTGATCAGCCGGTGCACGTTGTTTTCGGCGACTGCCCACTTGATCGCTTCAGCGCGCTTGCTCAAGCCGCTGCTGCCGCTTTCATCCGGCTGCATTTCCGCGTCGTGAAGGCGCTGCGCTTCCTCGCGAAGGATGCGCTCGGACTCCTCGGGCGGCACGCCGATCTCCGGAACCGAGCCAAGGTTTTCCAGCGGCACCTGCTCGCCGCGGAACACGGTTTCGTTGCCGACCACGATGCCGATGACATTGCTGTTGCGCTTGGCCAGATTGATCGCGGCTTCGATCTCGCGGTTGTTGCGGTTGGCGTCCTTGTCGATCCACGCGCCAACCGTGACCTTCATGCCGAACTCGGCGGCAACCGGCGGCACCAGCTCGTTGCCTTCCGTCGACGAATAGAGGCGGACCGCTTTGGTGAGCGTGGAGAGCTTCTTCAGGTCGGTGCGCACCTTCTCGGTGTCGGCGGCAACGTCGGCGACCGTGTGACCCGACTCGAACGGGGCGTAGGACAGGCTCGGCAGCGTGCCACGGAAATCGGGCGCCGACTGCTTCTCCTGGAAGAGACCCCACAGGGCGGCGTGGGCGGCGGTGACAAGCAACAGGACGGCGACGACGGCGCGCATCGCGGTTAAACCATACGGGGCCTGAGATTGAGGACTAAGCGAACCCGTCCCCTGGGTTCGACCAATACGATGGCGGAGGGAAAGATATCTCCGCCATCCGATTTAACAACTGGTGTGCCGCGATGGCGTTTTAAGGGCGCAAGCCGTTCCAGCCGCGAAAAAAAATCGCGGCCGGACCCGGTCGCGGGATAGGGCTATTTCGACGCCGGCGCAGGTGATGCCGACGGGGTCGGTGCAGGCGAGGGTGACGCTGCCGGTGCCGGTGCCGCGGTGCCGGCCGTCGCGGGCGCCGGGGTGGGAGCCGCGGCGGCCGCCGCGGCCTGGGGCTGCGCGCCCGGGTTGATCCAGCAGGCGTGGATGCGGCCGTCGAGGCTGCCGCGGACCTTGTCGTCGATCTGGGCGCCGAACCGGGTCAGGCAGCGGAACGCCGCCTGGACGTGGCCGCCGGGGCAGCCGAACCGATCGTAGAGGTCGAGATGGCGGAACGCGGTGTCGAGGTCGTCGTTCCACATCAGGCGGACGACGCGGCGGCCGAGCCAGACGCATTCCGGGTTGCCGGCCGGGCCGTTGATGGCCTGCTGGGCCTCGACGAATTCCTCGACCTTGCGCTGGTTGGCCTCGCGCGCCGCATTGGCGTTCGCGTCGGCCTGTCCAGGCTGCTGTTTGGCCTGATCCGGCGGATTCGGCGTGCCGCTCTGGGCGAACGCGCCGCCGGCCCCAATGAGGAGCGCAAGGCCCGTGACAAGGCCGGTTACGGCAAGGTGGCGCAAAGCAGTGTTCTTCAACTCAAGCAGCCGTCGACGCATGTATTCCCCGATAATGTTCCTGCCCCCGCGGGATCATCCTAACGGCTCGCGTGATGCCGTCCAAATAGGTCTCCAGTGCGGCGGAGACTCTGGCGGAATCCCATGACTGGAATTTGGTATTTTGTCCAGCAAACTCACAACTTTATCGACCCAGCGCAAAACTGTCGCAGGACAACCATGGTATTGACCTAATCCCGCTCTTGGCAGATGGGCTGTGACCGGCTAATTCGACGGTCCCCCGGAGGATGGAACCGATTTCGCTTCGTACGCCGCTGGCGCTTCTCCTGATCTCGCTCGCCGTGATTGCATCCGTGTGGTGGTGGCTCGCCACGCCGATTACGCTCGTGCGCGCGCCGATCGATCCCGCTGCAAAGCTGCAATGCGTGTCCTATACGCCGTTCCGCGGCGCGCAGACGCCGTTGGATCCCACCACGCAGATTCCAGTCGAGCAGATCGAGCAGGATCTGACCGATCTCGCCAAGGTCACCGACTGCGTGCGCACCTATTCGATCGAAAACGGCCTCGACCAGGTCCCCGGCGTTGCGGCCAAGGTCGGGCTGAAGGTGATGCAGGGCATCTGGCTCAGCAGCAACCGCTTCAAGAATTTGCAGCAGATCGCGATCGCGGTGCGGCTCGCCAAGGAGTATCCCGGCGTCGTCACCTCGCTGATCGTCGGCAACGAGGTGCTGCTGCGCGGCGAGATGACCGCCACCGATCTTGCCGGCAACATCCGCGCGGTGAAGGCGGCGGCGGGCAATCTTCCTGTCACCTATGCCGACGTCTGGGAATACTGGGTGAAGAACCGCGAGATTTATGACGCGGTCGATTTCGTCACCATCCACATCCTGCCCTATTGGGAGGACATCCCGGTCAAGGCGAAGTACGCCGCGGCGCATGTCGACGATATCCGCAAGCGGATGGCGGTGACATTCCCGGGCAAGGAGATCCTGATCGGCGAGACCGGCTGGCCGAGCCAGGGGCGGATGCGGGAGGGCGCATTGCCGTCGCGCACCAACCAGGCGCGGGTGGTGTCCGAGATCCTCGACCTCGCCAAGCGCGAGGGCTTTCGGGTCAACCTGATCGAGGCCTACGACCAGCCCTGGAAGCGCAAGCTCGAGGGCACCGTAGGCGGCAATTGGGGCCTGTTCGATTCGGTCAAGCGGCAGGTGAAATATCCGCCCGGCGTTGCTATCACGAACTATCCGGACTGGAAGCTGCAGATGGCGGGCGGCATGGCGCTGTCCGTCGCCACCTTCCTCG